>JAICVT010000160.1 GCA_025935235.1 Ktedonobacterales bacterium
GCCGTGGCGTGGCCGATCTACGTCGCCGCCGCGCTCTCTATCCTGCACTCGCTGACGACCGCCCGCGCCGCGCCAATCAACTTCAGCCAGCGGCGCGTCGCCGACGACGAGGCGCGGCTGGAAGTGATCTTCGACCGCTTCGAGCGCTGGCAGACAGCGCGCGTCATCCTGCAGGCGCTGACCTTCATCGCGGCCATCGTGGCGCTTGTCGTCTACGCCGCGCGCTAGCCCGCTCCCCTATCTCTCCATGCGCGCGGGGCCAGTTGGCATGGCGAATGTTGGCCATTTTGGACTGCCCGCTGGCTGCCAGAGTTGGCCCTGGCCGTGCTATAATCCGAAAGCGCCCGCCCTCGACCGAGCATGGCGCTGGGTCGAGCAGCATACATCGCGGGCGCCGCGTGTTTGGCTCTGTGTTGGCTGGAGCGCTGGTTGCTCCGAAGCATGAGCCGCGCGCTTCCTGGGTGAGACGGTATGTCGTGGAAGATTTTGATCGAGCGGGGCAACCTGGGGTTTGCCGCCGCGCACTTTATTACATTCGAGGGTGAGTGTGAGCCGCTCCACGGCCACAACTACGGCGTGCGAGTCGAGGCTGCCGGGCCACTGACGGCTGACAGCTACGTGCTCGATTTCGTCGTCCTCAAGCGGATCGTGCGCGACCTCTGCAAGCAGTGGGACCACCGCTTCCTGCTTCCGCTACACAATCCTCACCTGCGGGTCACCGACCACGGAGACGCCTGGGAGATCGAATATACTGGCGATCTCTCCGCCATCCCCGACGGCCCCGATACCCCCATCCGCTATGTGATGCCCAAATGGACGGTCGTGCCGCTGGAGGTGGATAACGCCACCGCCGAGCGGCTGGCCGAACAGCTGGCGCTGCGCATCACCCGCGAGCTGCGGCGGCGCGGCGCGGGCCAGGCGCTCGAACGGCTGACGGTGGGGATCGAGGAGACGGAGATGCAGGTGGCGTTCTACTCGCTCGACCCGCGCGAAGCGCCCCCCGACTAGCGACAGACACGCCCCCTCAGACAACCCAAAATCCCCCCGCCGCAGGGGGACTTCTGGTGGTCATTCGGGGTGTTATCTGGCGCCTGCCGGAACGTCACAAGAAGCAGACTCGTTCTAGATGTAGCTGGCTACGCTTGAGCTTCGCATGCGTGTCGCCCAAGCGTAGCGCAAACCGTCTCGCCTGAGTGCGCCTGTTTTCAGAATCGCTGTTCCCGATGAGCGCGTGGGCGCTCACGCCGAGCGTGACCCGGAGCATGGGGTCCGCAAGCCAGTCGTGGCTTGGAGCGATGAGGCTCTACCCTGGCCAATGATGGTCAAAACCAGGAGGATGTGTAGTCGTGGCGATCAAGCAACCGAAAGCGCTGAATCCCTTCACTGAAGCGGTGGCGCAGTTCGACGCCGCCGCAGAACGGTTGAATCTCAGCCAGGAATTGCGCGCGATCCTGCGTGCGCCGAAGCGCGAACTGACCGTGAATTTCCCTGTGCGCATGGATGATGGCCGGGTCGAGATGTTCACCGGCTATCGGGTTCAGCACAATATCAACCGTGGCCCCGCCAAAGGCGGCATCCGTTTCGATTCCAACGTCTCGCTGGATGAAGTGCGGGCGCTGGCGATGTGGATGACCTGGAAGTGCGCCGTCGTCAATATCCCCTTTGGCGGCGCCAAGGGCGGCGTGATCGTTGATCCGCGCAAGCTCAGCCGCACCGAGCTAGAGCGGCTCACCCGCCGCTATGCCACCGAGATCGCGAGTGTGATCGGGCCGGAGAGCGACATCCCCGCGCCGGACGTGAACACCAATCCACAGGTGATGGCCTGGATCATGGATACCTATTCCATGCACAAGGGCTACTCCGTGCCAGCCGTCGTCACCGGCAAACCGCTCTCCATTGGCGGCAGCGAGGGGCGCATGGAGGCCACCGGGCGCGGCGTCTCGGTCGTGACACGCGAGGCCTGCAAGGCGCTGGGCATCGAGCTACAGGGCGCGCGGGTCATCATCCAGGGCTTCGGCAATGTCGGCAGCATCACCGCCAAGCTGCTGCACGAGATGGGCTGCAAGGTCATCGCCCTCAGCGATGTCTACGGCGCCATCCACAACCCCGATGGCATTGACGTGCCGCTGGCGCTGCGCTATGTGCAGGAGCACGGCATGCTCAAGGGTCTGCCCGGCGCGAAAGAGGTTGATGGCAAGGCGGTGCTGGAGCTGCCCTGCGACATCCTGATCCCAGCGGCGCTGGAGGGGCAGATTACCCACCAGAACGCGCCACGTCTCCATGCGCGGCTGATCGTGGAGGCCGCCAATGGTCCGACCACCACCGAGGCCGACGCCATCCTGGCCGAGCGCGGCATCCCCGTCGTGCCCGACATCCTGGCCAACGCGGGCGGCGTGACCGTCAGCTACTTCGAGTGGGTGCAGGATCTGCAGCACTTCTTCTGGGCGGAGGATGAGATCAACCACCGCCTGGAGCAGATCATGGTGCGCAGCTTCGCCGCCGCTCAGGCCAAGAAAGAAGAGCAGAACTGCGGCTATCGCATGGCCGCCTATCTGCTGGCCGTGGCGCGGGTGGCCGAGGCGACCCAGGTGCGCGGCATCTACCCGTAGCCATCCGCGTGATCTTCTGCTCCTGGCGAGGCGCTCCCACCGCAACGAGTGCGGGTTGGGGGCGCCTCGTCGCGCGTGGACCTCTCCCCCTGCCCCCTCCCCTTCAGGGAGGGGAACTCGCGGCGCGGGGTTGGCGCGCGTGATGCGCAGACCATGATCGTGCCACGATGGAACGACGAGAGCTGGCAAGCAACATGGCGAGGAAGGAGTAGCCTGAACGATGGCTGATGAGCAGTTTCTCAACCCACAGGAACGCATCTCGCGCGATCTGGAGCGCGAGTTTCATAAAGATGTGCCGCCGGGCGAGAATGTAGACGCCACGGCGCCGCGCACGGAGGCGATGGGCCTCACCGCCGACGCGCTCAAAGACCTGCACGATCGGCTGCCGGGCCTGACCGACGCCGAGCTGAAGCGCATTCCCATCGAGCCGGAGGGCTACCGGCTGCGCGAGGGCGCGACGTATGTGAACCTGCGCGATCCCAGCCTGACTCCGTTCGTGGCGATGGGCGGCATGGTCGCCGAGCCGGGGGCGGCGCTGGCGCCCAAGAGCGCCACCGACTACCTGGTCTGGAACCGCATCGTCGGCGTCGAGTCCCCCGAGCAACTCGACCAGCCGCCCGACACGCCGCTGCCCTGAGCTATCCTGAACTATCCTGGGCGCGCGGGCGGCTATACGACGCCGACGCGCTCTGGGATGACCAGCGGCTCGCCGGGCGCCAGGATGCGCGCGACGGTCGCTGGCGCGCGGCGCTCCACGGCGGCCACGAAGCGCTCTGGCGTGCCGTCGTAGCCCAGCAGCAGGCGATCCTGGATCGGGCCGCCAGTGAAGGCGTAGTGCGTCGGCACGGCGTAGCGCGGCTTGAGGATCGCGCAGAGTTCCGCCGCTTCCTCGGCGTCCATCACCACCTGGCGATTCAGCAGCGGGCGCAGCCGCAGCCCATTGACTGCCAGAATCGCCAGGTCGATCTGCGGGAAGCGCTCGGCGATGGTTGTCAGTTCAGGGATCAGCAGCGTGTCGCCACCGAAATAGACCACGCGGCCCTGCCCCGCGATGACGAAGGTGATCTCTGGCACGGCGTGCTTGCCCGGCGCGGCGGTCAGGGTCAGCGGGCCGAGAGCGGCCGTCTCCCAGGCGTCCATCTCGGTGACGTTGGTGAAGCCGACCGCACGCGCCGCCTGGGCGATGCCGCGCTTGACGAACATCGGCACGGACTTGTCGGGATAGGCCTGGAAGGCGCGCATGTCGTAGTGATCATAGTGGCCGTGGCTCACGATCACCGCCGCCAGCCGCGGCAGGTCGGCCAGCGTCATGCCATAGGGCTCACCATGATAGTAGCCCCACTTCTCCGAGAACCACGGGTCGGTCAGGATGATCTGGCCGCCGATCTCAATCAGCGTGGTCGAGTGGGCGACGCGGGTCAGCGTCAAGGATGCGGTAGATACCATTGGACTCACCTGCTCTCGTTCGTTCACTATCGGCGCTTCTGGTTGGCCGAACAACCAATCCTGGCGACAAAAAAAAGAAAGCGGCGCAGACTCAGGCATCGGAGGCGTTCGCCGTCAGCAGCCGCGCCAGCCGCTCGACGGCGCGATAGGCGGCGTCGAGATCGAAGTCTGGGTCGAGCAGCCGCTGAAGCGCCACGCCATCGAGCATGGCCAGCAGCGCGGCGGCGGCTGTCTGATCGAGCGGCTGGCCGGTGGGCGCAAGCATCTGCGCCACACCCGCGCGCCCAGTCGCCAGCACGCGCGCCACCGCTGGCCGCAGCGCCGGATGCCGCACGCCGAGCGCGAATAGCTCGACGCGCAGCCGCTCGCGATCAGGCTCCGTCTCGATCCGCCGCTTGCGCGCTGCGATGGCGGCGGCGAGCGCCTGCGCGGGCGGCAGCGACTCGCGCAGCTGGCGCATCTCCTCGGCATAGCGCTCGGCGGCGTCCTCCACCACCGCCGCCAGCAGATCTTCTTTGCTGGCGAAGTAATAGTGGATCAGCCCCGGCGCCACACCCGCCGCCTGGGCGACCGCCTTGATGGAGGTCGCCTCGTAGCCGCGCTCGGCCAGCACAGCATAGGCCGCCTCGATCAACCGGGCGCGATTCGCGCCGCGCGCCGCCGTCGTTCGCGCCATACCACGCCCTCCACAAACAATTGTTTGGTCGTCCAACCAGAATGTAGCATGATGGCGATGCGATGTCAAGGCTTCTCGCGGTGCGGATCGCTGGCGCAACCCGCTCGTCCACGGATTGTGGCGCGGAGGCGGCGCGCCGCGCCAGAGTTGGCGTATGGGTTGCTGCGTCGCGCGAATGTGAGCGCGCCGAGCCGGTTGGCGCCTCGATGCTCGCCTCTCTCGGGGGAAAGGAGTCCGCGCGATGAACATTGCTACACGCATCCTGGCGATCTTCAACGGGATTGTCACGATTGTCGCGACTGTCGTGATTGATATTCTCTATTCGCTGGCGCACTCGCTGGAGCGCATCGTCGGCGTCAATCCCGACAGCTCCCACTTCTTCATCGGCCTGGCGTGCGCGCTGGTCGAGGTTCTGGGCCTCATCGCGAGCTTCTTCAACTGGTATGTCGGCGCCATCCTGATGCTGATTGGCGCGATTGGCTTCTTCTTCCTGGTGGGCTGGTGGGCGTTCATCCCACTCATCTTCGCCATCAACACGATTGCGATGCTGATGACGGGCGCCCGCGACTCCGACCTGGAGGCGCGTCTGCGCGAGCGCCGCCAGGAGCGCCGCCACGGCGAACTGCCCTCCGCAAGTTAGTCAGAGACCCGCGCCATCTCAGAGGCGCGGATCCACTGGCTCGCTCTCCATCGCTAGCACGCCGAAGACCGCCTGGTGCGTGCGCCAGAGCGGCTCGCGGCGCGTGAAGCGCTCCAGCGCCTCGATGCCCAGCCCAAACTCGCGGATCGCGAGGCTGCGCTTGGTGGCCAGCCCGCGCTTGCGCAGCCGCTCCAGGTTGGCTGGCTCGGTGTACTCCGGGCCGTAGATGATGCGCAGGTACTCGCGTCCACGGCATTTGAGCGCGGGCTGAGCGAGACCGCGCGCCCCGCGCGTGATGAACTCCAGCGGCTTGACCACGACGCCCTCGGCGCCGCTGGCGGTCAACTCCTCCCACCAGGCCTCAGCGCGGGCGCAGTCGTCGGCGTCCAGCGTGTTGACCGCGCGGTGGCGCGTGGGGATGAAGAGCGGATCAGCCTCGGCCAGCCGCGCCAGCTCGGCCATGTGCCAGAGGTGGTCGCGATCAGAATGGACGCGTCCCTCGGTCGCCAGCAGATGAAACGGCGCCACACGCAGATCATCCAGCCCAGCGACCTCCCAGCAGTAGCGCCCGTAGGCCTCGGCATAGCGCGCGATGTCGCGCTGGCGCTGGCTCAGCCGTTCGGCCAGCGCGCCCAGGTCTAGCCCGCGCGCCACCCCAGCCTGCGTCGCCGCCAGCGCCGCATCGAGCGAGGCAGCGCCCGCCGCCGCCACCGGCGCATACTGCTCGCGCAGCAGCCCCTGCGCCTTGGCGTTCCACGGCAGGATCTCGGTGTCGAGGCAGACCCAGTCCGTCTCGAAGCGCTCCCAGAAGCCCGCCGCGCCCAGCGCCGCTGAGAGCCGCTCGATGAAGGCGCGGTCCAGCGCATCGTCGTCGAGGAAGCGGCGGCCCGTGCGCGTGTAGCACGCGCCCGGCGGCGAATCTTCCGGCACGCCAAAGCGGCGGCTGGCGGCCTCGGCGTCGCGCGTCAGGATCAGCACCGCGCGGCTGCCCATGTGCTTCTCTTCGCAGATCACGCGCGGCGCGCCCTGCGTGCGATAGTAGGCCAGCGCCTCGCTGGGATACTCCAGCCAGTCAGGGCGCTGCGAGGCTTCGGAGGGCGACATGGTCGGTGGCAGATAGATCAGCCAGCGCGGATCGGTCGCAAAGCGGCTCATCACCTCCAGCGCGGCGGCGGCCCGATTCTGCTCCACGATCACCGAGCCAGCCAGCCGCGTCGCGATGATCTGCTTGCCGACGACATCTTCGATGCGCAGCTGCGTCTCGACGGCGGTCTCGGTCGTGGCGGCGCGGGGCTGCGCGGACTCCGCCAGCAGCGGGCGAGCAGGCTCCGCCCACACCTCCTCCGCCGGGACGCTGATCAGCTCGCGCTCTGGCCAGCGCAGGGCGGTCAGCCGCCCGCCAAAGACGCAGCCAGTATCAATGTTGATAGTGTTGTTGAGCCAGGTGGCCTCTGGCGTCGGCGTGTGGCCATAGACCACCGTCGCCGCGCCGCGATAGTCCGCCGCCCAGTTGGCGCGCACCGGCAGGCCAAACTCGTCGGTCTCGCCGGTCGTCTCGCCATAGAGCGCGAAGTCGCGCACGCGGCCAGAGGAGCGGCCCTGGTACGCCTGCTTCATCCCGGCATGCGCCACCACCAGCGCCCCGCCATCCAGGATCAGGTGCGAGACGAGGCCATCCATGAAGGCGCGGTAGTCGCGCGTCCACTGCTCGCGCTGCTCGGCGGGCAGCGCGTCGAGCTGCGCCAGCGAATCGGCCAGCCCATGCGTGATCTGCACGTTGCGCCCCGCCAGCTTGCGCGCCAGCTTCATATCGTGGTTGCCCGGCACGCAGAACGCCTGCCCACCTGCCACCATCCGCTCGACCAGCGCGGCCAGCTCGATCACATGCGGCCCGCGATCCACCAGATCGCCCAGGAAGATGGCGCGCCGCCCATCGGGATGTCGCATACCCACAGCGTCATCGGAGTGGTAGCCCAGCGCAGCCAGCAGCGCCAGCGTCTCGTCATAGCAGCCGTGCGTGTCGCCGATGATGTCGAACGGGCCGCGCTCATCGCGCTTGTCAGGCCACATCGGCGTGCGCTCCACCCGCGCCGCGTCTACCGCCTCGACCGAGCGCAGGATGTAGACCTGCCGGAAGCCCTCGCGCTCCAGCCCGCGCAGACGCTTGTGCAGCTCCTGCACATGGCGGCGCACAATCTGCGCGCCCAGGCGCCGGTCGGGCCGCGCGGCGTTGCGCGCCAGCAGCGTGCGCTCATCCAGATCGAAGACGATGGCGATGGCAAAGACATCGTGGTCGCGCGCCAGCCGCACCAGTGAAGCGCGGTCCTGCGGCTTGACGCTGGTGGCGTCTATGACGGTCAGCCGCCCCAGCTTGAGCCGGGCGGCGGCGATGTAGTACAGCGCGTCGAAGGCCTCGGCGGTGACGCGCTGGTCGTTGGCGTCGTCGCCAACCAGCGCGCGAAACGCATCGGAGCTGAGCGTCTCGCTGGGCGCGAAGTGGCGCGCCGCGAAGGTGGACTTGCCCGAGCTGGTCGCGCCAATCAGCGCCACCAGGCAGAGCTGCGGAATGGCGATCACGCGCCCCTTTGCCTCGGCCGCCTCGGTGGCCGTCTGGGCCGCATGCTCTTCGCCCGGCTCGATGGGCGCGGCACGTTCGGTGTTCTCGCTCATGCGGTCGCCTCCTCGTCTGTCTGCGCCTCATCCACATGCAGATCGAAGATCACCATCTGGGAGGGCGGGCCGACCTCGGGGTCATCTGGTCCGATGCCCTGCCAGGCGAGCGTGTAGCCATAGCTGGCCGCCACACGCTCGGCCCAGGCGCGGCACTCGGCGCGCGTCCACTCGAAGCGGTGGTCGCGGTGGCGCAGCCGCTGCTCGCCCAACGCCTCCCAGCGCACGTTGTACTCGCGGTTGGGCGTCGTCACCACCACTCGTCGTGGCCGCGCGTGCTGGAAGACGACGCGCTCCATCGCGGCCAGACGGTTGAGGTCAAGATGCTCGATCACCTCTACCAGCGCCGCCACATCGAAGCCGCGCAGACGATCATCGCGGTAGACCAGCGACCCCTGCGCGAGCTGGATGCGCGCCCGCTTGGCCGACGCCATCTCCTCCAGATGCAGGTGGCGGGCGGCGCGGGCCAGCGCCACGGTCGAGACATCCATCCCCAGAATGCGCTTCAAGTCGCGCTCCCCCAGCGCCAGGCTGAGCAGCTTGCCCTCGCCACAACCCAGGTCCACCAGCGAACTGGCCCGCACGTCGCGGATGGCGGCCATCACGGCGTGCAGGCGTTGCTCATGCAGGCCGGGCGTTGGCTCGCTCGGCGCAGCTGGCTTCAGCGTGCTATCCGCACCGTCTGGCATCGTTGCCTGCTCTGCCTGCTCCGCCGCTTCCTCAGCCGCGCGCAAGGCGGGATCGCTCTCGGCCAGCCGATCCAGCGCCGACTGCACGAGTGGGCGCTTATAGCGCAGGTAGCGTTTGGTAATCAGCTCGCGCTCTGGATGCATTGCCAGCCACTCGCCGCCATGCGCCAGCAGCTTCTCGGCCTCCTCCGCGCCGACGTAGTAGTGCTTGGTGTTGTCCAGCACGGGCAGCAGCACGTAGAGATGGCTCAGCGCAGCGCGCACGGTCTGCTCGCCCTCTAGCGCGAGGGTGTAGAGGTTGGCCTGCCCCCAGGCGGGGAAGCGCGGGTCGAGTAGCAGGCGGGCCGTCGAGACGGCATAGCCCAGCGGCGCGAAGAGGCGCGTCATCAGGTCCTCGCCCGCGTCGCAGGCGACGGCATCCAGCGCGATGCGCCAGCGCATCGGCTCGCTCACGCGCTCGGCGTGCGACGTGGCGCGGCCCGCCAGCGCCGAGCCAAACGCGGTGTTGAGCGCCACACTGGTCAGACTGGAGGCGACATACGGGCGGTCGTTGATGTACTGGCCGAGCTGGGTCAGCGGCGCCGGGCCGCGCACGAGGCCGATTGGATCAATCTCGGTGAGTAGTGCTACGGTGATGTGATCCTCGGTCACCTCGGGATAGAAGACCCAGACCACGCCCGCCGAGAAGGGCCGCTGGAAGACCGACGCTGGATTCTTGCCGAGCAGATAGCCTACCTCAGGCGCGTTGGGCGTCGTGCAGGTCAGTGTCAGGAGCATCGCTGTCGTTCCCTCCGCTCGCCCTTCATCCCATCCAA
>JAICVT010000337.1 GCA_025935235.1 Ktedonobacterales bacterium
GGCAGCGCTGCATCGTGCCCTTGGGATATTCGTCCACGCCGCCATCCTCGCGCAGCACGCGCAGCGCCACATCGCGCCAGGCATGCCCCTTGGTCGCGCACTTCTTCGCGCCCTGGTGGTCGAGGCCCGCGTCGAGCAACTCCCCGGCGATGCGTCCCCAGATCGGTAGGTCGGTGATGCCCATGTGTCTCGCCTCCTGCTGATGAATGGTCTGACGATGGTCTGACGATGGCCGTATGATTGCTATTGAATGCAGAGTGGACGCGCGATAGATGCGGAATCTGGCTGGAGTCGGAGTCAACCGACTATCCGTGGACGGTCTCCCGCGTCCAGGGGCGGTCGAGTGGCAGCGACGCCGAGAAGGCTTCGACAAAGTCATCGAACTGCGGGATGTCATCGCGATAGACGACCCACGCGCGGTGCAGTCCCTTCGCACCGACCCGCTTGTAGACCATCACGCTGACCGAGACGCCGCTCTTGAAGACTTCCTCTTTGACGCGCGCCACATTGCCCCAGGTGATCAGCAGCGGCTCGGCGCCGCGATTGGCGCGCGTGACGCCGCGCTCATCCAGCCGCAGCGTGAATGGGGTCGGCGCGATGACGCGCAGATAGCCGACGAAGCCACTGATGAAGATGACGCCGATGATCGTACTGACCAGCGCTGGGGCGCCCTCGTGTACGGCGATGAAGAAGAAGAGGATGGCGACCAGCGTCACACCAATGCCCGTCAAGATACGCTTGCGCGTGCTGACCCCTGGGCTGACCCACTCGCGCGGCGTCACTGGAGCGCGCGGGCCGACCTCGGCGCCCACAGTGGCATCGGCGGGCGCGGCTTCGGTCGCGGCATTGGCGAACGATTCGTCGAGGTCTTCCATCATGGCGGCGCAATCCCCTGGGCTGGTCTTTGCTGGTCTTTGCCGGTTTCCGCTGGTTTCCGCTGGCGGGCGGCTCGCGCGTCGCGAGCGCGGATCTCATCTGGCATTGTAGCAGCGGCGGGGCGCCCCCGCAAATCGGCTGGGCTGCCCTCACCTCTCATCTCTCCCAGCGGGAGCGAAGGATTAACGCGGACACAACGGCCCCAAAGCTCCCCTCTCCCATCTCGGCGGGGGAGGGGCTGGCGGTAGCGGCGCCATGACTATGCCCGCTTGCGCAGCGACTCCATGAAGCCGATCGCGCTGCCCCACTCATAGGCGGCATGGGCAGCCAGCAGGCGCGCATCGGTCGCCTGTGGCATCTGCGCCGGGCGGGCGGCGTCGAACGAGCCGCGCCCGCCACTGATGGCGGCATATTGCGCGCGCGCCCAGGCGATGTCGCTATCGAGCGAGCTATCGCCGCTGGCGTTCAGCTCGCGCAGGCGCTTGACGCTGACCAGCGCGCCGGGGTAGCGCGAATCGCCGCTGCCGCTCAGGATGTGGCGCGGCACAATATCGCCGTGCAGCGCCGAGGAAAGCGCATAGAGGCCGTGATAGAGCATCGAGACCGGCAAGGCTCCGGCGGGCGGCAGGTTGGCCAGCGCATAGAGCGTCAGCGCCAACTGCTCCAGGATCGCCTCCATATGGACTGGCAGGCGCGACTCGACGACAAAGCGCCACGCGTAGCCGCAGCGCCGCAGCCGCGCCTCCAGCGACTCGCCACGCAGGGTGTAGCCGTTGAAGGGCGGCCACCAGACCTCATCCGGGCTGAGCGCCACGCCGGGGTAGCCCGCCTCCAGCGCCGTCAGATAGCCCTGCGTCGCCACCTCCAGCGTGGCGGAAGCATCCACCAGGCGGGTCAGCGAGGCCGACAGCCGCTGCAGGAAGACGTCGCCATCGCGCGGGGTCGGGCGGATGGCGCCCGGCGCGGAATCCACCAGCACCAGCAGGAACTCCGCCTCGACCCCGACCTCGCCCAGCGCGTGAGCCAGCTCGTTGCGCGCCTCGGCGGGAATCCGGCGCGTGCGCAGGCCCTCGTAGAGACGCATATCCCAACTGGGCGCGGCGAAAGTGACGCTGCGCTGTCTCGTCGCCAACCCGGCTCCCACGCTCGCCATCTGGCTCACCTCCCGCGCCTGGCTATCGCGCCATCACCGCTGCCGCCACGCCGTGCGCTCCCTGTCTTCGCAAGCGATTGTAACCCGGTCGTGGCGGGCAGGCAATGCGCGTAGGACGATGAGGCGGGAGAGCGGTCGCTGTGTCGCCGCTGTGTCGCCGCTGTGTCGTCGCTGTGCGCGACGCCCTTGCGCCGTGGCTGCGTGATGGCCTACACTGCGGGCTGAGGAGCGCATCTGAAGAGCGCATCCGAAGAGCGTATCCGAAGAGCGAATCCAATGGGGGCCGCTCTGTGCTGCGATGAGCGCGGGGAGGCGACTGTGCGCTATGTGCCGAATCTGCTGAGCCTGGCGCGACTGGTGGCGACGGCGCCGCTGGTCTGGCTGATCCTCGTCCACACTCCCGGCGCGTATTTGTGGGCGACGGCGCTCTTCTTCCTCGCCTCCATCACCGACACCTTTGACGGGCGCATCGCGCGGCGCTACAAGCTCGTCTCGAACCTGGGCATCTTCCTCGACCTCACGGCAGACAAAGTCTATGTGGCGGCGATGCTCGTGGCCTTCACGCAGGTCGCCATTGTCCCCGGCTGGATCACGATCATCATCATCACACGCGAGTTCCTGGTCTCTGGCCTGCGCTCGCTGGCGGCGGCGCAGGGCGTCGTCATTTCCGCCGGGCGCTGGGGCAAGCAGAAGACCCTGCTGACGCTGATCGCGCTGGGCGGCATCCTGCTCTCGATTGGCCTGGGCGGGCAGACCGCCTTCCCGCTGGGGTTGAGCACCGGGGGCGCGCCGCACAGCGTTCCCGATTACCTGCTCGTCATCTCCGACGCCATCCTGATTCTGGCCGTCATATGGACGATCTTCTCCGCCGTCGAGTATATACGCGGGGCGTGGGGGCTGCTGATGGATGTCGCGATGCCCAAGACATCGGACTGATCGGCGCTATTTGGGCTGTGTGATCGGCTGGGCCTTCTCGCCCAGCTTGCGCTCGTTGCCCGCGCGCAGCCGCTCGATGTTGTCCTTGTGCGAGACGATCACCAGCGAGGCCGCAACCACGATGAAGACGCAATGCGGCACGCTATCCACATGCGTGATGGTCAGGTAAATCTCCGCGACGATGGACATCAGCGAACCCATCACCGAGCCGAGCGAGACATAGCGGGTCAGGAAGACCGACGGGATGCCCGCGAAGGCGGCGAAGATGGTAGTAATCGGCGACATGGTCGTCATCGCGCCGGTGGCTGTCAGCACGCCGCGACCGCCCTTGAACCGCAGGTAGATCGAGTAGTTGTGGCCTAGCACCGCTGCCATCGCCGCCGCCGCCTCGGCGCTATCGCGCAGGGTACTCCAGGTCTGCGCACTATAGCCAGCGGGCGCGGCCCCTCCGACGAAGACGAAGCGCGCCAGCAGCACCGCCGCCACGCCTTTGAGCAGGTCTACCACCACCACAATCGCCGCCGGGCCAGGGCCGAGCGAGCGCATGATGTTGGTGGCGCCTGTCTTGCCGCTGCCCACCTTGCGCGGATCCGTGCCGCCAAAGATGCGGCTGACGACGACGCCGGTGGGGGTCGAGCCGAGAAGATAGCCGACGATGATGGCCCCGATGAAGCGCAGGATGATTTCGGTGCTAGACATGGCGTGCGATCCTCTTTCATCGCGCGTTCATTGCGCGAGCGACACTGGCGCGTGAGCTTGCCACGGTCGGACGGGTGGCCGGATGAGTCCTGGATGAGTTTGCGAGAAAGGCGGTTGATGGCGGCTCGCGGCGCGCATCGTGACTCAGGTGAGCATAGGCGAGGCCACGGCGCGTGTCAAGCGACGGACGGCGCTCTCGGCGTCTGCCGCTGAGCGCCCACTGAGGCTGCTCCACCATCTGGCGAGCCAGGCCCACTCCCGTGGCGTGGAGCGCAGGCTACTCGTTGTAGCGTAGGAGTGGCGCGTGAGTTGCGCAGGGAAGCTCAAGTAGCGTGCGAAGCTGCGCAACTTTTCCATTGCCCGGCGCGTCATCTCATCGTATGCTTTCCACAGGAAGCAGATGGAACTGAGGTCATTACCTCGCAGACGTCGTCGAGCCTCTGGCGCGCAACCTCCAGGCTATGAGCGCTCCGTCGCGTGTTGGCCCGGCGCCTCCCGGCGCTACCCGGCCCCACGCGGCAGGCGCTGAGAAGAAGTATCCAGAACGTATGAGCAATCCGAAGCGGCGGACACAATCCGCAAGCTCGCGGGCGCGGCGCAAGCGCCAGGCGGCGCGCGAGCGCGTCTCGCGGTCTCGCCCGACGCGGGAGGAATCGCCACGCGAACGTGAGCGCGAACACGCCCGCGAGCGTGTGCTGGTGGGGGCGGCAGGAGCCGCCGCGGCGGAGCAAGGATGGACGGACATGCTGGGCATGCGTGGGGAGCGCGAGGCGGCGGACGCGCGGGATGGGCGCGCCCGCGCGCATAGCGCCGGGAACACTCCGGCGAGCGGAGGCGCGAGCGGAGGCAATCGGGTCGCGCGAGTGAGCGGCGCGCACAGCGCGCATGGCGCAAGTGGCGCCCACGCGCGTCCCCGGCGCAAGGGCCATTCGCGCCGCACCGCGGTCTCCGCGGCCGCTGATCGTCGCCGCCAGCAAAGCGCCCGGCAGACGCACGCCAACGTCGCCGATCTGCCCCGCTCCGCGCCGATTGCGGCGATGGAAGCGGCGCTGCGTCGGCGAGCGGCGCTCACGCAGCCGCGCCCTGCGCCATCGGCGCCGCTCACGCAGCCACGGACGACGCCAGCGGCGCGCGCGGCGCGGGTCAGCACACGCCTCTGGCGCCGCCTGAGCCAGGATGTCGCCCGTGGTGTCACC
>JAICVT010000383.1 GCA_025935235.1 Ktedonobacterales bacterium
CAGGCCAACTCGCACGCCATAGACGCGCGGCGCGTTCCGCTCACTCATGCCTCTGCTGCTCCTGACGCTCGCTGGCGTGTCTCGGCGGTTGTCTCGGCGGTTGTCTCGGCGCTTGTCTCGGCGCCTGGCGCTGATGGCGCCGCCCGGCCTGTCTGCCATCATACCATGCCAGGCCATCTCAGATGCACAGATGATGCGTCAATCGCCGCCAAAGCGCAACCTCGGCGTCCTCAGCGCCCGGCCACACCAGCCCCCTCCGCCAGATTGTGTCATGCCGCGCCATTTCGCGCCGTTGTCGCGCCGCCAGACGCATGCTATTCTTGACGACACGAGCGTCGCAGACCCCGTATGTGTTTGATGACCGCTGCCGTCTGCTATCGGCCAACCATCAGGAGCGCGCCGCCATGTCCACCTATCTCTCTGCCTTTATGAGCCACGCCCACGCCGATAATGCGCTCACCGATCCCTACGCCGACACGCTGAATCACCTGGGCGTGCCGCTCTATTACGACCGCGCCAATCCACAGACGGGTCATTTTCTGGGCGATGCGCTGCAGGAGGAGCTGGAGCGCCGCCACGTATTGCTGGTAATGGTGACGCCCGCCGCCATGACCTCGTTCTGGGTGCGGCTGGAGATCAACACCTTCCTGGGGCTGATGGCCGCTGACCCGACACGCAAGCTGATTCCCGTGCGCATAGCGCCGTGCCAGTTGCCCGCTGTGCTGAATGGCATGTGGTGGGTGGACGCGGTTGGCCGCTCCGTCTCCGATGTGATGACTGATCTGGAGCGCGCACTGGAGGCCGCGCCCGGCGCCACCAGCGCTGGCGCGGCCAGCAAAGCCGCCAGCGGCCAGGCGAGCGAGTACTCCTGCGTTGTGGACTGGCGGCGCGGGCTGGGCGACTACGCCACCATCGCCGACGCTGTCGCCGCCGCGCAGCCCGGCGAGCGCATTCTCGTGCGCCGTGGCCTCTACGAAGGTGGGCTGGTCATAGACAAGCCGCTGGAGTTGATTGGTGACGGGCGCCCAGGCGATGTAGAGCTGCGCGCTGCCGACGCGAATGTCATCATGTTCACCACCAGCCAGGGCCGCATCGCCAATCTGACCATCCGCATGGTTGGCGACGACGACGATTACTGCGGCGTGAACATCGCCTCTGGTCGCCTGGAGATCGAGGACTGCGACATCAGTTGCCAGGGTAACTCCTGCGTCGCCATCCACGACGGCGCCAGCCCCATTCTGCGCCGCAATCGCATCCACAGCGGCGCGCAGAGCGGCGTCTTTATCTACGAGCGCGGGCAGGGGCTGCTCGAAAACAACGACATCTTCGGCAACACCTTCTCAGGGATCGAGATCAAGACAGCAGCCATGCCGACGCTGCGCCACAACCGCATCCATGATGGACTGTCGAGCGGTGTGCTGGTGAGTGACCAGGGGCGCGGGCTGTTCGAGGACAACGACATCTTCGCGAATGCGCTGGCGGGCGTGTCGGTGATGACGGGCGGTGCGCCGACCATGCGCCACAACCTGATCCACGACAACCACGAGAACGGCGTCTTTATCTACGAGCAGGGGCAGGGGCTGTACGAAGACAACGACATCTTCGGCAATGCCTACGCTGGCGCGGAGATCAAGGAGAGCGGCGCGCCAACCATGCGCCGCAATCGCATCAACAAGAATGGTTATAACGGGGTGTGGGTCTATGAGCAGGGCGGCGGCGTCTTCGAGGGCAACGACCTGCGCGACAACCAGAAAGGCGCCTGGGATATCGCCGACGAGAGCAAGCCGCATGTGACCCGCAGCGGCAATACAGAATAGCGCCTACGCACGCGCCAAAAAGCATCGGCGCACGGGTGAACGGTGGCATGTATGCCACACACACACCGCCTGTAAGGGCGACATGCGGGCGATCATCATCGCCCATCACACCGTACGCCGACGCTCAACCACTGCCCGCCGCTCCCCTGTGGCTCCCCTCTCCCGCCTTGGCGGGGAAGGGGCTGGGGATGGGGGCTACCGCTCCTCGCCCTGCTCGATCGGCGCGCCCACCAGATTGCCCCACTCCGTCCACGAGCCGTCGTAGTTGCGCACGTTGGGATAGTCGAGCAGTTGGGTCAGCACGAACCAGGTATGCGCCGACCGCTCGCCGATGCGGCAGTAGGTGATGACCGGCTTGTCGGCTGTCACGCCCTTGCCGCCATAGATCGCATTCAGCTCGTCCACCGACTTGAACGTGCCATCCGAGTTGGCCGCCGTGGACCACGGAATGCTCTTCGCGCCGGGGATGTGGCCACCGCGCTGCGCGCCTTCCTGCGGATAGTTAATCATGTGCAGCAGCTTGCCGGTGTATTCATCGCCCGAGCGCACATCTACTAGCGCGCCCTGCCGCGACTCCAGCGCATCCTCCACCTGGCGGCGGAAGGCGCGCAGCTTCAGGTCTGGCTCCTGCGCGCTGTACTGCGTCGCGGCGAAGCTCGGCGCCTCCTTCACGTAGGGGCGGCCCTCCGCCTCCCACTTGGTGCGCCCGCCATTCATAATGCGCAGATCGCGGTGGCCATACATGCGGAACAGCCAGAAGCTGTAGGCCGCGTACCAGTTGTTCTTGTCGCCGTAGAACACGACCGTCGTCTCTGGCGTGATGCCATAGCGGCTCATCAGCGCCTCAAACGCCGCCTTGTCCACGAAGTCGCGCCGCACGGGGTCCTGCACATCCACATGCCAGTCGAGCTTGACCGCGTTCTGGATATGCCCAATCTCATAGAGCAGCGGATCTTCGTCCGCCTCCACGATGCGCACATTCGGATCATTCAGATGGTCGGCGACCCACTGGGTATCCACCAGCGTCTCCGGGTGCGCGTAGCTCGCCTCACCTTTGGCGCTCGCGGATGTGCTGGTCGCCTGCGTGCTGGACATATGTCATGCTCCTTTTCTGCTGCTAGCGCCACTCCTGTCGCCGTGGGAGAGCGCGGCTCCCCCACCGAGAAAGAGTATAGCCGCCGAATTGTTAACATATCAAGTCAACTTAATGGACTATGCCGTCTGGTGGACGCGAGCCACTCGTCGCGCAGCAGACCGAAGTAGTGTTCGTCGTGGAAGCGTCCGTGCCAGGCGAAGCGCTCGCGCAGGATGCCCTCAGGCGTGAAGCCGAGCGAGCGCAGCAACCCCTGCGAGCGCTCGTTGGCGCCGTCAGTCAGCGCCTCGATGCGGTGCAGCCCCAGCTCGCCGAAGCCGAAGTCGAGCAGCCCGCGCATCGCCTCGGACATGATGCCCTGCCGCCAGTAGGCGCGCCGCAGTTCGTAGCCCGTCTCGGCGCGGTCGAAGTCCTCGTCGAAGCGGAACAGCCCGCACGAGCCGATCACCTCGTCGCCGCCAGCGCGCAGCGTGACGCCCCAGCGAATGCCCTCGCGCCGCGCAAACCACCCCGCAATAGCGCGGATGTGCTCGCGCGAGTCCTCCAGCGTGCGGTGTGGCTCCTCGCCATAGTATTCCATCGTCTCAGCATCTGAGAACGTGGCGAAGATGGCCTCGGCGTCGTCGGCGCGGATGCCGCGCAGGATCAGCCGCGGCGTCTCGATCACCGGCACGCCGGCGAAGATCGCGTCTCGCTCCATGCTCTGCGCTCCTCACAGCCCTTCCAGCTCGCGGCCCGGCAGGCGCGGCCCGCGTAGCCGGTCGGCCAGCCCGGTGTAGCGGGCGGCGCGTCGGCTGTTCTCCACCGCCTGCCGCAACGCGCGCGGATCACCCACCAGCACACACAGCCGTTTCGCGCGCGTGATGGCGGTATAGAGCAGCGTGCGTTGCAGCAGCAGATAGTGCTGGGCCACCAGCGGCATGACCACGCAGGGATACTCGCTGCCCTGCGCGCGGTGGATGGTGCAGGCGTAGGCCAGCGCCAGCTCATCCAGTTCGTGCGGCTCATAGCTGACCTGCGCGCCGCCGCTCTCGCTCGCGCTATCGGGA
>JAICVT010000462.1 GCA_025935235.1 Ktedonobacterales bacterium
CTGAGTAAGGAGGGAAGCACGCATGCTGCGTATCGCCGAGGGGGCGACCGTGCTGTTCCAGGGCGACAGCATCACCGACGCCGACCGCGCCCGCTTCTATCCTGACGATCTGGGGCGCGGCTACGCGCTGATGGCGGCGGGGTGGTTCGGCGCGCGCGCTCCGGAGCGCGGCGTGCGCTTCCTCAATCGCGGGATAGGCGGCGACCGCGCGGTGGATCTGCTGGCGCGCTGGGATGACGATTGCCTGGCGCTGCGCCCCGATCTGCTGAGCATCCTGGTGGGCATCAATGAGACGTGGCGCGCCTTCGATGACGACGACCCGACGCCGACAGACGCCTTCGAGCGCGTGTATCGCGAGCTGCTGAGCCGCACACGCGAGGCGCTGCCCGCCACGCGCTTCATTCTGATGGAGCCATTCTCACTGCCCGTCGCGCCAGAGCGGGCGGCCTGGCGCGCCGACCTCGATCCGAAGATTCAGGTGGTGCGGCGGCTGGCATGGGAGTTCGATGCGCTGCTCGTCCCGCTGGATGGCCTCTTCGCGCAGGCCTGCGCGCGCCGCGAGCCGAGCTTCTGGGCCGAGGACGGCGTCCACCCGACACCCGCCGGGCATGCGCTGATCGCGCGGGCCTGGCTGCGCGCGGTGGGAGCCCTGGGCGGCGCGGAGGGGTGAGCGCAGGTTCGCCCCCACCCCCAGCCCCTCCCTCGCTGTGCGGCAGAGGGGAGCTAGCGCCGTCGCGATGGCGGAGGGCGGGTCACATCCAACGCGCGAAAACGCTCTACTCCCTCTCCCTCTGGGAGAGGGTTGGGGTGAGGGCCCGCCGCCTGCGCCATTTCGTGCAGGACGCTCGCTGGCATCGCCGCATGACTTGCCGGGTGTGCGATAGTGGTGAGGGTCGGGGCGTCCGCCGCATGGCTCTGCGCTCGCTCGCTGGGCGCGGATGGGCTTAGTTGGAATCAGTTGGACTCAGAGATGGACTCCCGCGGACGAGAGGCTGGGGAGAGGTTCGGTCGGTTCGACACGTCGCCAACATGGGAGGATGCGCCATGTCTCGCCTTGATTCGACCAGCGCCAACTCACGCGGATTCCCCGCGACCGCATCGGCGTTGCCGCTGGCCGCGCCTGGGGCGCCTGCGAGCGACCAGCCAGAGCCGCTGACCAGCGCGCCGCTGGACGTGGAGGCGGCGCTGCGTGGCGAGCCGCTGCGCATCCTCTTCGTCGCGGCGGAGGGTACGCCCTACGTCAAGACTGGCGGCATGGCCGACGTGATCGGCGCGCTGCCGCGCGCGCTGCGCCGGATGGGGCATGATGTGCGCGTGGCGCTGCCGCGCTACAAAGCGGTCGAGGCCGGGCGCTGGCGGCTGAAGGCGGTCGAGCGCAAGCTGCCCGTGCCGATTGGGCGCCGCAGCGAGTCGGTGGATGTCTATGAGAGCCGCCAGGAGGGCGGCGTGCGCGTCTACTTCATTGACGCGCCGGAGTATTTCAACCGCGAGCGGCTCTCCAGCTATCAGGACGACGGCGATCGCTTCATCCTCTTCAACCGCGCGGTGATGGAGTTCATTCGCAAGGGCGATTGGGCGCCGCAGGTCATCCACTGCCACGACTGGAACACAGGCGTCGCGCCCAACTGGCTCAAGACGATCTACCGCCGCGATCCCACGCTCAAGAACGCCGCCAGCGTCTACACCATCCACAATCTGGCCGTGCAGGGCATCTTCGGCTATCGCATCCTGGAGGTAGCGGGCATCGCGGAGGAAGGCTTCCTCTACACCGAAGGCGCCGACCAATCGGCGATGGTAGACCTGATGGGCCGCGGCATCGCCTTCGCCGACGTGGTCAGCACCGTCAGCCCCAGCTACGCCGCCGAGATTCTGACCGAGGAGTTTGGCGAGCGGCTCGATCCGCTGCTGCGCTCGCGCAAGGACCGGCTGTACGGCATCCTGAACGGCATTGATACCGAAGAGTTCAATCCCGCCACCGATCAGTCGCTCTCCTCGCACTTCGACGCCTTCTCGCTCGATCAGCGCCCGCCGAATAAGGCTGAGTTGCAGCGCCAGTTTGGCCTGCGCGTGGAAGAGCGCACGCCGCTGGTCGCCATCATCTCGCGCCTGAACGACCAGAAAGGCTTCGATCTGCTCGACCAGACGCTGCTGCCGCTGCTGGAGCAGGGGGTGCAGTTGGTGGTGCAGGGGACGGGCGACATGCACTATCACCAGATGCTGCAGAAGCTGGAGGTACGGCGACCACATCAGGTCGGCTTCCAGTTCACCTTCAACACCGAGCTGAGCCAGCGCATTTACGCTGGGGCCGATCTGCTGCTGATGCCCTCGCATGTCGAGCCATGCGGCAGCACGCAGATGTACGCCATGCGCTACGGCTGCATCCCGGTTGTCCACCGAACGGGCGGGCTGGCCGACACGGTGCAGGACTTCGATCCTGAGACGGACAGCGGCAACGGCTTCAGCTTCTCCGGCTACGACCACTTCAAGCTCTTCGGCGCGGTGATGCGCGCGCTGGAGGTCTATCGATTCCGCGCGAGCTGGCGCGACCTGATGCAACGCGCCATGCTGGCCGACTACTCGTGGGCCGCCTCCGCCGAGCAATACGTCGCGCTCTACCGCCGCGCGCTGGAGCTGCGCGAGCTGGCCTCCGCGCGGGCGGGGTAGAAGCCCCCTCCCCCAACCCCTCCCCCGCCAAGGCGGGAGAGGGGAGCAGGGCGCCTCACATTCCAGCGCGCGCCAATTGACAGCGGCGAGTGTGGTCTGGCGGGTAAACCCGCACGCTAAGGGCGGCCAGCGGGCCGCCGCGAAGCCTGCCTTCGCAGGCTCAAGCATTGCCGATTCCCAGGCCGCGCAGGCGGCCTTTGCGGCCCGCAGGCCACTTGGTACTCAGTCCAGATTGAAATGTGGTAAGAAGGTGGGACATGACGCTGATCCTCTGGAGTTGCAAGGAGTCTGGGTATGGCCACCTTCCATCCGCTCACCCTCAGCGAAGCAGAGCGCGCGGAGTTGCTCGCGCTCATCCAC
>JAICVT010000411.1 GCA_025935235.1 Ktedonobacterales bacterium
GATGATGGCGGCGTCGTCGAAGACGATGTTGCCGACAGTGTGATCGGGATGGAAGTGGCTGTTGACCACGTAGCGCGGCGCGCGCCCGGTCAGCCGCTCAGCCGCCACGCGCAGGTCACGCGCCGCCGCCGCCGTCAGCATGGTATCGAAGGCCAGCGTCTGCCCGCCCAGATCAATGATGCCCGCGTTGCCCATCGCGCCGGAGCCAGGCGTGGCGATGGCGTGATAGACGCCCTCGCCCAGCCGCTCCAGGCGAAAGAACGGCGAAGTCGGCAGATCAGGCTGCGAGGCGGTCATGGCGCATACTCCTGGTTGGGTGAATAACGCGCGTTCCAAATTGCGGCTCCGGCTCCCCTCTCCCGCCGCAGCGGGGGAGGGGCTGGGGGTGGGGGCAACCCATCACGCAACGACGCCCGCCAGCCGCTGCGAGGTGGTGGCGAGCGCATCGAGCGTGGGGATGGCGCGACCCGCACGCAGGCCATCGCGCGCCTGGCGCACGCCCTCGGCGATGCTGGCGGCGCGGCCCGCCACGTAGAGCGCGGCGCCCGCGTTGAGCGCCACCATGTCGGCGGCGGCGTCGGTCTGCTCGCCAGAGAGCGTGCGGCGCAGCAGCGCGGCGTTGTATTGCGCGTCGCCGCCGCGAATCTCCTCGCGCGGGCGCTCCGAGAGGCCCACGCTCTCTGGAGTCACCTGATATTCGACCACATCGCCGCTCTCACCGCGCACCTCGGCCACCAGCGTCGGCCCGCTCAGGCTGAACTCATCCACGCCATCGAGGCCATAGACGACCAGCGCGCGCTGGCAGCCCAACCGCAGCAGCGCCTGCGCCATCAGTGGAGCCAGTTTCGCGTCGGCCACGCCCAGGCATTGATACTGCGCGCCCGCTGGATTGGTCAGCGGGCCAAGGATGTTGAAGACCGTGCGCACGCCGATCTCGCGACGCGTCGGACCGACATGGCGCATGGCGGGATGATAGGTCGGCGCGAACATGAAGCCGAAGCCCGTCCGCTCGATGCACTGGGCGACCGCCTCTGGCCCCAGCTCCAGCTTGACGCCCAGCGCCTCCAGCACATCCGCGCTGCCGCAGCGGCTCGACGCGGCGCGGTTGCCGTGCTTGGCTACCGGCTGGCCCAGCGCCGCCACCAGCAGCCCCGCCGCCGTCGAGACGTTGAAGGTATCGGCGCCGTCGCCGCCCGTGCCGCAGGTGTCCACAGCGTGGGTCTGCGCGGGCAGCGGCACGTGCACACCCGCGTTGCGCATGCCGCGCGCCATGCCTGTCACCTCGTCCACCGTCTCGCCCTTCAGTCGCAGCGCGACCAGAAAGGCGCCCAGTTGCGAGGGCGTGGCGACCCCCGACATGATCTCATCCATCGCCGCGGTGGCCTCAGCCTCACTCAGTGTATGCCCGGCCACCAGGCTCGCAATCGCCTCACGGATCATCGGTACTCTCCTGCTCCACCAGAGGCGGTCGCGACCGCCGTCAAGGTCTGTCTGCTCTGCTCCAGAAAGGCGGCGAGCAACGATTTGCCCGCGCGTGTGAGGATGGATTCCGGGTGAAACTGCACGCCAGTGATGGGATATTCGCGATGGCGCAGCCCCATGATGAGGCCGTCCGCCGTCTCGGCAGTGATCTCCAACGCGGGCGGCAGCGTGTCGCGCTCCACGATCAGGCTGTGATAGCGGATCGCCTCGAACGGCTGTGGCAGCCCGCGCAAGATGCCCACGCCGCGATGGTGGATCAGCGCGGTCTTGCCGTGGACCGGCTCTGGCGCGCGCACGACCCGCCCGCCAAAGACCTCACCGATGCACTGGTGACCCAGACACACTCCCAGCAGCGGGATGCGCGGCCCCAGCGCGGCGATCAGGTCATTCGAGACGCCCGCCTCGTGTGGCGTACACGGCCCCGGCGAGATGACGATGTGCGAGGGCGCCAGCGCCTCGGCCTGCGCCACCGTGATGGCGTCATTGCGAGTGACGGCGACCTCCGCGCCCAACTCAGCCAGGTATTGATACAGGTTGTAGGTGAAGCTGTCGTAGTTATCGAGCAGCAGGATCATGGCCGCGCCTCCCGTCGCCGTCGCGCTTCGGATCGCGTCTCGGCCTGCGCCTGCTCGGCGAGGTCCAGCGCGCGCATGACGGCGCCCAGCTTGTTCTCGGTCTCCTGGAACTCGGCGTCGGGCTGGGAATCGGCGACGATGCCGCCGCCAGCCTGCGCGTAGGCCATGCCGTCTTTCATCACCAATGTGCGGATAGCGATGCAGGTGTCGAGCGCGCCATCGAAGCCGATGTAGCCGACGGCGCCCGCGTAGACACCGCGCCGCTGCCCCTCCAGCTCGGCGATGATCTGCATGGCGCGCACCTTGGGCGCGCCCGATACGGTGCCCGCCGGAAAGCCCGCCCGCAGCGCATCGTAGGGCGAGAGGTCGGCGCGCAGCCGCCCGGTGACGTGCGAGACGAGATGCATGACGTGCGAATAGCGCTCGACATCCATGAACTGCGTCACGGCGACGCTGCCCGGCGCGCTGACCCGCCCGACATCGTTGCGCCCCAGGTCCACCAGCATGACATGCTCGGCGCGCTCCTTCTCGTCGGCGCGCAGCTCCGCTTCGAGCCGCTTGTCGGCGGCAGGATCCGCGCCGCGCGCGCGTGTGCCGGCGATCGGATGCACGGCCACCTCGCCATCCTCCACGCGCACCAGCAGCTCGGGCGACGCCCCCGCGATGGCCATGTTGTCCAGCGCGAGATAGAACATGTAGGGCGAGGGATTGATGGTCCGCAGCGCGCGATAGACCGCGAAGGGCGAGGCCGACAGCGGGCGCGCAACCCGCCGCGATGGCACCACCTGATAACAGTCGCCCGCGCGCACGTACTCCTTGATGCGCTCCACCGCCGCGCCATACCTCGCCCGCGACTCCAGCCGCGACGGCGCGACCGTCTGGGTCGAGCGCGACCGTCGCGGGGCAGGGGCCTGGCGGGGAGTGGCGCGCCGCAGACGACGCTCCAGCGCATCGAGACGGGTCTGGGCCTCCGCCTCGGCGCGCTGTTCGTCGTCTCCGGACGCCGCGCTCTCCGCCCAGGTGAGCAGGCGCGCGGTGTGGCGCGCGTGATCGAAGATCAGCAGCGTGTCGCTGAACATGAAGACGGCTTCGGGAACGTCCAGCGGGTCAGCCGCCGGGATGGGGACGCTCGGCTCGAAGCGCGCCGCCGCCTCATACGCCAGATAGCCCACCGCGCCGCCGTGGAAGCGCGGAAGCTGTCCGCTCGCCTGGCCTATCGCTGGAGCGATAGGCCGCCGCTCCAGCTCGGCGCGCACAGCCTCCAGCGGATCGGCGCAGGCGACTCGCTGGCGCTGGCCCGCGCGCGGCCCGCTCAGCCAGCGCCACTCGGCCACGCCATCGCGCGCCCGCAGCACGGCATAGGGGTCGGCGCCGACGAACGAGTAGCGCGCCAGCCGCTCGCCGCCCTCCACGCTTTCCAGCAGGTAGCCATAGGGACTGCGTGCCAGCTTGAGGTAGGCCGAGACGGGCGTCTCCAGGTCAGCGGCTACCTCGCGCCAGACCGGGCGGAAGCTCGTCGCCATCCGCGCGGCGGTCGCATCGGTCGCAGCAGCCGTCATCTCGTCCTCCTCTCTCTGGGATGGGAATTGGTCGCGGCCATCATAATGTTTCACTTGTTGATCGGGTCATCGCATGGCGCGAGGCGACGGGCGGGTAAACCCGCAGGCTAAGGGCGTTCCGCCGCGAAGCC
>JAICVT010000247.1 GCA_025935235.1 Ktedonobacterales bacterium
CCCGGCGGCGCGCGGCTGGCGGCTGGCGCTCTCCTACCTGCTGGTGGATGAGGTCTACGGCGTGGTGATCGGGCGCATGCGCGCGCTGCCGCTGCCCCAGCGCCTGCGCTACATGCTCGGCTCCGGGCTGACGCTGTGGATTGCCTGGCAGCTCAGCACGCTGGTGGGGCTGCTGATCGGCGCGCGCATCCCGGCGAGTTGGTCGCTGGACTTCGCGGCCACGCTGACCTTCATCGCGCTACTCGTGCCGCTGCTGCGCGACCGCGCGCTGGTCGGCGCGGCGCTGGTGGCGGCGGTGGTGGCGGCGCTGACGCTGGGCGCGCCGCTCAAGCTGGGGCTGGTGGCCGCCGCCATCGCAGGCATCGCCGCGGGCATGGCGCTCGACCGCTGGCTGCCGAGCCACTCCGCTCCGGCGGCGTCCGGCGCTGAGCCGCCCGCGCCAGCCACATCAGCCGAGGAGGGATGAACGGATGGCGCTGGCGCTGAGCATCGTCGTGATCGGCGTACTCACCTATCTGATGCGCGTGGCCTTCATCGGGCCGTCGCGGCTCTCGCTGCCGCCAACGGTCGAGCGGGCGCTGCGCTTCGTGCCGCCCGCCGCGCTGACCGCGCTGATCGTCCCCGATCTGGTGGGACGCAACGGCGCGCTGGTCCTCTCGCTGACCAATCCGCGGCTGATCGCGGGCGTGGTGGCGCTGCTGATAGCCTGGCGCACACGCAACGTCGCCGCCACGCTGATCGTCGGCATGGCGCTCTTCTGGCTGCTCTCCGCCCTGCTACCGGGGTGAAATGTCCGCCCACCACGCAATCCAAAAGCTCCCCTCTCCCGCCTCGGCGGGGGAGGGGCTAGGGAAGGGGGCTACGCAGGCGGCAGCTGCGGATCGCGCGGCGCCTGCGAGGATAGCGCGCTCCGCAGGCTGGACGCCGTTGGCGCGGCGGGCGCCGCTGGCATCGCGGCGGCGGCCTTGCGCATCATCTCCGAGAGCGGCTCGACCAGATCAATCGGCAGCGGGAAGATGATGGTCGAATTCTTCTCCACCGCGATCTCGGTCAGCGTCTGCAGGTAGCGCAGTTGGAGCGCCGCTGGCTCGGTGGCGATCACGCGCGCCGCGTCGGCCAGCGTCTGCGCCGCCAGCGCCTCGCCCTGGGCCTGCAAGACTTTGGCGCGCTTCTCGCGCTCCGCTTCGGCCTGCTTGGCCATCGCGCGCTGCATCGTCTGCGGCAGCTCCACGTCTTTGATCTCGACCGCCGTCACCTTGATGCCCCAGCGCTCGGTGTGCTCGTCAATGATGGACTGCACCGCCTGGTTCATGCGCGCGCGGTCGGTCAGCAACTGGTCCAGCTCCGACTGGCCCAGCACGTTGCGCATCGTCGTCTGGGCGATCTGCACCGTCGCGCGATAATAGTCCATGACGTTGTTGACGGCGTCATTCGGGCTGACGACGTAGAAGTAGACCACCGCGCTGACCCGCACCGTCACGTTGTCGCGCGTCACGCCCTCCTGCGGCGGCAGCTCGATCGTCACGATGCGCAGGTCAATCTTGCGCATCGAGCTAATGAACGGTGGCACCCAGAAGACGCCCGGCCCCTTCGCGCCGATCAGCCGGCCCAGCACGAAGATGACGCCGCGCTCGTACTGGTTGACCACGCGCAGCCCGGCGAGAATGAACAGGATCAGCAGGATGACCACGATGGCAATGACAACCGCCAGTGGCCCAAACGCAGAGAGATCCATCCGTGCAAACCGTACACTTTCTGTCAGCGTGGCTGGCTACCCGGCCAGCGGAAACGCGCCGATGATGGCGAAGATAGCGATGTGAGCGCCAGAAATGGGAAGGCATAGCGCTGGCTCACGGCGTTCGGCTCACGGCGCTGGCTCGACCAGCAGCGTCAGCCCATCTACCCGCGTCACGCGGGCATGCGCGCCGATGGGCAGCGGCTCCGCGACCTTGGCGGTTGGCGCGATGCGGGCGCTCCAGTTCTCGCCTTGCAGCGTCACCCGCCCGCGTGGCGCGAGCGGCTCGATCACCGTCACCACCCGCCCGATGTAAGATTCCGTGCCGGTGGTGACCCGCCGCAGCTGCGCGCCAACGCTGTAGCGCAGCACCAGCAGCGCCACCAGCCCCACGCCGACCGCCACACCGACAATCACCGCCGGATTGACCGGCGACTGCCCGATGTTGGGGCTGGTATCGAAGAAGATGATGGCCCCCGCCACCAGGCTGATCAGCGCGCCGACCGTCAGCACGCCGTGCGTCTGCGCGCGCGCATCCACCGCCAGCAGCGGAATCGCCAGTAGCATCAGCGCCAGGCCACCCCAGTTGGGGCTGATGCCGATGGCGCCGATCAGGAAGACCACCAGCGCGATCGAGCCGACGACGCCTGGCACAATCGCGCCGGGATGCGCCAACTCCAGATAGATGCAGATGGCGGCGATGATGAACAGGATGAAGAGCGCCGTGGGATCATACAGCACGGTCTCGATCTGGCTGGTGGCCGAAGGCGTCAGCGTCCGCACGGCCAGCCCCGCCGTCTGCACGGTGAACGCGTCGCCGTTGGCGTAGACGCTGGTATAGCCATCGAGCTGGCTGAGCAGACTGGTCAGCGAGTCGGCCTGCATCGAGATGACGCCCTGGCTCATCGCCTCATCATCGGTGTAGGCGGTGGCGTTCGCGATCATCGCCTCGGCGGGCGCGACGCTGCGGTGGTAGTCGGTCTGGATCGAGCGCATCAGCGCTTCGAGGTCCTGCTCGACTTTGCTCTTGAGCGTAGACGGCAGATCGCCGCCTGAGGCGTCCACCGGGCTGGCGGCGCCGATGCGGGTGCTGGGCGCCATCGCCGCGATCGGCGCGGCCAGCGTGACGAACGAGCCAGCCGAGGCCGCCTCCGATCCCTGCGGGCTGACATACGTGGCGATGGGAACGGTGGCCGCCAGCTCCGCCTCGACGATGCTCTGCAACGAATCGAGGTCGCCGCCCGGCGTATCCACCGTGATGACCAGCAGCGTCGCGCCATCCTGCTCGGCGGTGTTGATAGCGTCGGCGATGGCGCGGGCGTGCGCGGCGTCCACATCGGCGCTGAAGGCGAAGAGATCAACATGCGCCGGGTCGTGCGCGGCGGCGTGCGCGACCGGCGCCAGCAGCGTGGCGAGCGGCCCCAGCGCCAGCAGCGCCAGCGCGACGGACAACACAGCGAACAACGCAGCGCGAGATGAGAGCAGTCCCTGGCGCCTGGCGCGCGCTCGGCGCGTGGGTGTCGGCGCTGACCACATGGTACGCCTCTCAGATTCGGGAGCGGAACTCCATTTCGCCGGTCGGTGGGCGCCTGATGACCTGATGGCAGTCTCACGCGACCGAATTCAGGCGGCCGCCGCTGCGCCATCCGTCGCCAACTATAGGCGCGCGCTGTATCGCCGTCAAGCCTGCCGGGTTTTGGACGCGCCCCCACCCCCAACCTCTCCCCCGCCGAGGCGGGAGAGGGGAGTCACGGGCGCGTAATACAGGCCGATCGGAGCGGTGTGCGGAAACGTTCCACTCCCTCTCCCAGAGGGAGGGGGTTGGGGCGCCGCCGCATGCGACCGGCTTCTCCGCCTTCGGCGTATACTACGGACGTATGCGCCAGCGGTTCCGCGCGGGTAGATGTACGCATCGCTGCGTGCGACCAGCGCGTTGAGATGGACGACGAGATGGACGCCGTACCCACGGCGCGGGAGAAGCGGGAGAAGACAGTGGCGAACGAAGAGCGACAATTCGACCTCGTGGTGATCGGTTCTGGCCCCGGCGGCTATGTCGCCGCGATTCGCGCGGCCCAGCTCGGCGCGCGCGTCGCCATCTGCGAGAAGCAATACATCGGCGGCACCTGCCCGAATGTCGGCTGCATCCCCTCCAAGGCGCTGCTGCACATCGCGCAGCTCTACGCCGAGCTGCACGAGATCAACAAGCTCGGTATCACGCTCCAGGCGACGCCAACCTTCGATATGTCGGTCGCGGTGGCCTATAAGGAGAAGGTCGTCAAGCAGTTGACCGGCGGCATCGGCCAGTTGCTCAAGGCCAACAAGGTCAGTATCTTCGAGGGTGCCGCCGAGGCGCTTTCGCCGACGCAGGTGCGCGTGCGGATGAAAGATGGCTCGACACAGGAGCTGACCGCGCGCAAGCTGCTGCTGGCCAACGGCTCGGAGACGATCAAGCCACCCTTCCCCGGCATTGATGGCCAGAACATCATCTACAGCACCGAGGCGCTGGAGATGAAGAAGGTTCCTGAGAGCCTGGTTTGCATCGGCGGCGGAGTGATCGCTGTCGAGCTGGCCTGCATGTTCCACGCGCTCGGCTCGAAGGTGACGATTGTCGAGATGCTGCCCTCGCTGATCGCCAACGAGGATGAAGAGGTGCGCCAGGCGCTGACCCGCTCGCTGACCAAGCGCGGCATCACGGTGGCGACCAGCGCGCGTGTCGAGTCCATCTCCGACGCCGATGGCAAGAAGCGCGTGACAGCGGCGACCGAGGGCGGCCAGAAGACCTTCGACGGCGAGTATGTGCTGGTGGCCGTCGGGCGCAAGGCCCACACGGCGGGCATCGAGCCGCTGATCAAGGCCGGGCTGGCGATGAATCGCGGCTGCGTGGTGGCCAACGAGCGCATGGAGACCAACCTGCCGGGCGTCTATGCCGTCGGCGATGTGGTGGGCCGCACCTGGCTGGCGCACGTCGCCTCGACCGAGGGCGAGATCGCGGCGGAGAACGCGATGGGCCACGACGCGCGCATGGACTACAATGTGATCCCGCGCGTCATCTACACCTTCCCGGAGATTGCGGCGGTCGGTCTGACGGAGCAGCAGGCGCGCGAGAAGGGCGGCAATGTGCGCGCCGAGAAGTTCCCGTGGATCGCCAATAGCAAGGCGGTGGTGGTCAGCGAGACGGAGGGCTTCACCAAGGTCATCCTGGGCGACTACGGCGAGATTCTGGGCGTCAGCATCTTCGGGCCAGACGCCACCAACCTCATTACGGAGTTCTCGCTGGCGATGCGCGCCGAGCTGACCGCCGATGAGCTGCTGGCGACGATTCACCCGCACCCGACCTTCAGTGAGGGGCTGCGCGAAGCGACGCTGGCCGCCGAGGGCCGCGCCATCCACATCTTCCAGCGTCCCAAGGCCACCGCCAACGCCTGAACCTCTCCCCCTGCCCCCTCCCCTTCAGGGAGGGGAACGCGCGGCAGGGGTTGCGACGCGGGGCAAGCGATTCGTTCGTCAAGCGTCTTTCTCCCGGTCAACGTCCAGCCACCGTCGCATCGCCTGGACCAGGTTCCCCTCCCTTTTAGGGGAGGGGGCAGGGGGAGAGGTCGCGCCAGTTCGCCATCGCCGCATCGCCTGGACCAGGTTCCCCTCCCTTTTAGGGGAGGGGGCAGGCGGAGAGGTCGCCAATGGATGACCAGCCCGACGAGCGAGCGCCAGTGGCCAGCGGGCAGCGTGTCCGCAGGGATAAAGTCGAGCGGGCCAAGCAGCTTCGGCAGACCATGACGACCGCCGAGCGCGCCCTGTGGGACTGCCTGCGCGCCAATCGCCTGGCAGGGCTGCATATCCGCCGCCAGCAGATCATCTCTGGCTTCATCGTAGACTTCTACTGCCACGCCGCCCGCGTCGTCATCGAGCTGGATGGCGCCGTCCACCGCGAGACCGGCGACTACGACTCGGCGCGCGACGAGCGACTCGCGGCGCAAGGCTTGCTCGTCCTCCGATTCACCAACGATCAGGTCATGGCCACGCGCCCCGCCGTCCTCGCCCGCATCGCCGAAATCTGCGCCTCACGCCTGAAACCCTGATTCCGACTCCCTTGCCCCGCGCTACAACCGCTGAAGCGAGTTCCCCTCCCTTTTAGGGGAGGGGGCAGGGGGAGAGGTCGCGCCAGTTCGCCATCGCCAGAAACCGTGGCCTGTAGTCCCCTCCCTGTAGTCCCCTCCCTGAAGGGGAGGGGGTTGGGGGAGAGGTCACCGGTTGGGAATCAGTGCGAGGCCGATGGGCAGCGCGATGGCGCAGAGGACGAGCGCCACCGCGGCGCCGATCCACACCCAGCGCGCACGGCCCTGGCGCGGCGCGGTGATGACCGCCAGGAAGGCCAGCGCCAGCAAGACCGCGCTGAAGGCCAGCGCGTTGAAGATCTCCATCCACCCCGCTCCGAATCGCAGCGCGACATCGCCAGAGGCATCATCCAGAGACATCATCCAGCGGCATCATCAGGATACCGCGCGTCATTCTAGCGGCTGAGCCTGCGCCGTGCAAGCCATGCGGTCGCGATCTGGGCTGTCTCTCGCCCATACCGCATGTTCCGCGCTTCCCCAGGCGTGACAGTTGTCATGCGCAGGTCATGACAATCGTCGCTACCGCCGCTGCGCGCGCTGAGGCACACTCTAACTGTCCGCGGGAACGACGCGAGTGAGGCGAGGCGCCAGGTGAGGGCGCTGGCGGCGCGTCGAGCAGATCGGACGCAAGGAGTTCTCCCATGATCGTGCAGCAAAACACTTCAATCGCTCCGGCGACGCCGCGCGCCGCCCAGAACGCGTATGCCGCTCGCGCCGCTGTCTCGCGGCTGGAGGTCGCGGCTATCCTGCTGCTGATGGCAGGTGATGGCTACATCAACGGCAACTTCATGCAGCCGATCACCGTCGGCTGGGGCGCGTTCATTGACCTGATGCATTTCATTC
>JAICVT010000190.1 GCA_025935235.1 Ktedonobacterales bacterium
CAGCGGCACGATGCAGCGAGAAAGCGGCGTGAGATGGCGCGGTCGTCAGAGCATCCCAGGCGGACGGAACAGAGAGAGCGGCAGGCGCGGCGGGAGCGCACGCGCGGCCTCTACGCCGTGCCGCCACACGCGCCCCAGCCCACCGACGAGACCGCTCAGCCGCCTGAGAGCGCCCCACCGCGCCGCCGCACGCGCTGGTCCGATGATATTGACGTGATCTTCGAGAAAGACCCCGCCGCGCGCAACATCTTCGAGGTGTTGACTTATCAGGGGCTGCACGCCATCCTGCTGCATCGCCTCGCGCATCGACTCTATCAGGCGGGCGTGCCGTTCCTGCCGCGACTCATCTCGCAGATTGGGCGCATCATCACGGGCGGCATCGAGATTCACCCCGGCGCGCGCATCGGAAGGCGCTTCTTCATCGACCATGGCGCGGGCGTGGTGATCGGCGAGACGACCGAGATCGGCGACAACGTGATGCTCTACCATCAGGTCACGCTGGGCGCGACTGGCTGGTGGAAGCATCGCGACGGGCGCGAGAAGCGCCACCCCACCATCGGCGACAACGTGACAATCGGCGTTGGCGCCTCGATCCTCGGCCCGGTGACGGTCGGCCACGACAGCAAGATCGGCGCGATGGCGCTGGTGCTGGAGAACATCCCGCCGCACTCGCTGGTCGTCTCGCAGCCCGCGCGCCTGGTGACCCCCGAAGGCGGCCAGGCCGATCTCGAAACGCAACTTGGCGACGAGCGCGCCTTCCTGCTCGACTACACCATCTAAGACGCTCCCTCGCTCCGGTTCCCCTCGCCCTGTATGAGAGGGGGTGAGGTGGCGCCGTCGCGTGGTACACTGGCGGTCAACAGAACAGCGCTTTGGCGATCTCAGGGAGGTTGGGTGTGGGAGACGAGATGCGCGACGAGGCGCCGTCCGCGCTGTTTCGCATCGCCTGCTCGGCGATCATCGAGCGCGGGGAACGCTATCTGCTGGCGCGTCGGCGCGACATCGGCTGGTGGAATCTGCCGGGCGGCGGGCTGGAGCTGGGTGAGACGGTCGAGGCCGGGCTGGCGCGCGAGGCACGCGAGGAGATCGGCGTCGAGATACGCATCGTACGGCTGGTGGGCGTCTACTCGAAGCCGCAGAAGCGCGAGGTGGTGCTGACCTTCCTCTGCGCGCTGGCTGACGGCTCCGAGCCGACGACCAGCGACGAAATCTCGGAGGTTGGCTGGTTCGCCGCCGACGCGCTGCCCGCCGATACACTGCCCAAGCATCGCCAGCGCGTGCTCGATGCCGCGCTCGGCCAGCGCGAAGCCATCTTGCGGGCGCAAACCACCTCGACCGCCGAAGATCAGCGGTTGCCATAGGAGCCCACGGGGTAAGGGTTTAAGGGGTGGTCCTGCTGAGGCCAGTACTACTGGGTCTCTTTCTCTGGGCTGCTCTTGTGTGTATAAATGGCTCAATGGAGCATGGCCCCTTGACCTCTTCGACCATTGCCCGCGCGGCGTGACGTGGCGCGGTGTATGCGAGATGAGCCAGCAACGGCCCCATGACAGGCCAGCGGTGAGTCGGCGATGAGATGGAGGCTCCTATGGAGGTGAGTATGGAGGCGACCGCGCTCGAACTCTCACCGCCGACCATCCTGGTTGTCGAGGATGACGCTGGGGTCGCGCGCATGCTCAGCGCCACGCTGGAGGCCGAGGGCTACACTCCGCTGGTGGCCTGCACGGGCGAAGAAGGCGTCTCGCTGGCCGTGCGCACGGGGCCGCAGCTGATCCTGCTCGACCTGATGCTCCCCGGCATGGATGGCTTCGAGGTGATGCACAATCTGCGCGGCAACGCTCGCACAGCGCACATCCCCGTCATGGTCGTCAGCGCACGGCACGACTCCGAGGTTAAAGTGCGCGCCTTCGCGTCGCATGTGGACGACTACCTCACCAAGCCTTTCAATAGCGAAGAGCTGCTGGCGCGCATCCGCACGCAACTGCGCCATGTGCAGGAGTTGCAGCTCTCGCCGCTGACGAGCCTGCCCGCTGGCCGCCGGGTCGAGCGCGCCATCGAGGAGCGGCTGGCCGCGCCGGGACTGTGGTCCATCCTCTATCTCGATCTCGACAACTTCAAGGCCTACAACGATGTCTATGGCTTTGCGGCTGGCAATAATCTGATTCGCCTGCTGGCGCGCATCATAGACTCCTCCATGCGCGAGCTGGGCGGCCCGACCGATTTTCTGGGGCATGTCGGCGGCGACGACTTCATCCTGATCTCCTCTCCTGACGCCGTCTCAGCGCTCTGCGCGCGCATTATCGAGCGCTGGGATACCGAGAGCCGCGCGCTCTATTCCCCTGATGTCCTCCAGCGCGGTACACTGATCGCAGTGGATCGGCGCGGCCAGAGCCAGACCTATCCACTGGTCGCGCTCTCGATTGGCGTCGTCACCAATGAGCGGCGGCCCGTCACCTCGCTTGCCGAGGTAAGTCGGGTCGCCGCCGAGGTGAAGCGCGTCGCCAAGGGCATGCCGGGTAGCTCCTGGCATGTGGATCGCCGCGGCTCCGACGGCTCCGATGCAGCGACGCCGAGTGGCGCGTCGCTGCACTGAGTTCGCTCGTCCGCTCGCGGGCATGGGCCACGCCGACTCGCGCCATCGGGCGCCCGTGTGCGACGCATGCGCGCCTATCGAGACCACGCTGAATCACGCGATGAGCCGCGCCGCCGCGCGCTTGCCCTGGCTTGCCCCGACGCGCGCTCCCCGATGGGAGTTTGATCTGTATGGTAGATGACAAGACTACACCGCCCGCCGAGAACGCCCCAGCGGCGGCTGTGGAGGACGAGGATACCCGCGAGGCCGCACGCCAGGCGACGCGCGAGAACGCTCGCCGCGTGCTGCGCGAGAGCGGCGTCGCCGAGATGCTGCAGACGCTCAATCGCCAGGCCCTGCAAGGCCGTGGCTGGTTCGAGGAATACGACAGCGGCGTCATCTTCAAGTGGGGCCAGGCCTTCACGCGCCGCCACATCTGGGTGGATGTCGTCGGCGACCAGCTGCGTTTCCGCCTGCGGCCGCACCTGCGCTGCTCGGAGTCGGCGCCCGCCTGCGACGGCGAGTACCACACCTTCACCCCCGAGACCTGGCGCATCCCTGGTGTGGTGCTGCGCGAGGTGGACCGCAACTACCGCAAGCCCGTCGCGGAGGCATCCGACGACTGAAGGAACTGCCGACAGTCTCACCTGCGCCTGCGGGAAGTACGATGTCCGGGCGCAACCTCACCCCCAGCCCCTCTCCCGCGGGGAGAGGGGAGTCCGGCGCTCTCCAGTGAAAGATGGGAGTCAGATGACACGAGGCTTCACCGCTGATGACGTGCTGGCGATCCAGCTCGCCGACGACCCACAGATCTCGCCAGATGGCGAACGAATCGCCTTCGTGCGCATTGAGATCGACCGCGAGCGCTACGAATATCACCGCTCAATCTGGCTGGCGCCCGTTGCGGGTGGCGAGCCCCGCCGCCTGACCAACGGCCCCGGCGATGTGGCGCCACGCTGGTCGCCGGACGGCCACACGCTGGCCTTCTTGCGTGGGCCTGCCGCGCCTGCCCAGCCCAAGAGCCGCGAGGAGCGCGACCGGGGCAAGACTCAGGCGCAACTCTGGCTGCTGCCGCTGGAGGGCGGCGAGCCGCGCCAGCTCACCCATCTGCGGCATGGCGCGGGCGCGGCTGTCTGGGCGCCCGATGGCGGCGCCATCGCCTTCGCAGCGCAGACTGGACAGCCCGACGACGCCGAGGTAGACGACGCCGCGATTGACGGCAAGAACTACCCGCGCGTTCGCACGGTAGATCAGCTCTGGCACAAACTGGACGGCGAGGGGTTTATCTACGAGTTGCGCTCGCACCTCTTCACCGTTCCAGTCAGCGGCGGCGAGCCGCGCCAGCTCACCGATGGCGACTGGAACGATGGCGAGGTCAACTGGTCGCCGGATGGCCGCACGCTGGCCTTCACCTCCGACCGCAGCGACGAGCGCTGGGTCTGGCCCGCCGCCTCCGTCTGGACGCTCGATCTGATTGACGGTGGGCACAAGCGGCTGACCGAGGAGACGCTGAGCGCAAGCGCGCCCACCTGGTCGCCCAACGGTCGCCAGCTCGCTTTCACCGCCTCGCAGCGGCGCGGCGGCGATAGCCACACCGACCTCTATGTCGTCGCGGCGGATCAGGCGGAGCCAGGACAGCGCCTGCTGACTGGCGATTTCGCTCCCATCTGCGCCGACACCTGTATTGACGATCAGCGTGCGCATGGTGGGCATCATCTGGGCTGGAGCGCCGACAGCCGCGACATCCTGCTGCTGGCCTCGGCGCGCGGCGCCACGCATGTGTGGGCCGCGCCCGCCGATGGAGCTAGCCAGCCGCGCCAGCTCACGGCTGGCGAGATCCACGTCTACGCCTTCACCGAGGATCGCGCGGCGCACACGCTGGCGCTGGCCATCTCCACGCCGCGCATCCCCGGCGACATCTTCACGCAGTCGCTAGCCGAGGGCGCTGACGCCGCGCCGCGCCGTCTGACCGAGCTGAACGCTGCGCTGCTGGCCGAGGTGGAAATCGCCGAGCCGGAGGAGTTCAGCTACACCGGGGCGGATGGGTGGGAGTTGCAAGGCTGGACACTGCGCCCACCCGAGGCCGACCGCGCGCAGCCGCTGCCGACCATCCTGGAGGTGCATGGCGGGCCAGCCGCAATGTATGGCTACAGCTTCTTCCTGGAGTTCCAATTGCTGGCGGCGCGCGGCTATGCGGTGGTCTACGTCAACCCACGCGGGAGCACCGGCTACGGGCGCGTCTTCAGCGGCGCGGTGTACGATGACTGGGGTGGCAAGGACTTCTCCGACATCATGGATGGGCTGGATGCGGCTATCGCGCGCGGTGGCATCGATCCGCAGCGCATCGGCATCGCGGGCGGCAGCTATGGCGGCTTCATGACCAACTGGGCGCTCGGCCACAGCGACCGCTTCAAAGCGGGTGTGACGATGCGCTGTGTCTCGAACATGGCGACGATGTTTGGCGTGAGCGACATCGGCTGGTCGCTGGCGATTGATGAGTTGCACGCCACGCCGTGGGATGACCTCGACCGCCTGATGCGCTTCTCACCGATCAGCTACGTCAAGGACATCCACGCGCCGCTGCTGATTCTGCACAGCGACAACGATCTGCGCTGCCCGCTGGAGCAGGGTCAGCAGGTCTACAGCGCGCTGAAGTATCTGGGTCGCACAACGCGCCTGGTGATCTTTGAGGGGCAGTCGCACGACCTCTCGCGCAGTGGCCATCCGCGCTCGCGAGTGCGCCGCCTGAACGAGATCACTGGCTGGTTCGAGCAATACATCCCGGCGTGACGACCTCATCCCCCCTCTCTCACAAGGAGAGGGGGAGCCGGATGGCTAGCGCGGAGCGGCTGGCTGGCGTCGCGAGAGCTTCAGGCGGCGCTTGGCGCGTGTCAGCTCCACCAGCGTGAGCCAGATGTAGCGCAATGAGCGACTGACACTGATCGAGGAGGATTCAGGCGTGTAGCGCGTGGGTGTCGGCACTTCCTCGATGCGCGCTCCGCGCAACACCGCTTCGATCACCATCTGGCTATCGAAGACGAAGTCGTCGGAATAGGAGTGGTAGTCAATCTCCTCGAGGAACTGGCGCGTGTAGGCCTTCAGGCCGCTATGCAGCTCGGCGAAGTGTGTGCCAAGCACCCAGTTTTCGATGGCGGTCGTCAGCCGATTGCCGAGGTAGCGATACAGGGGCATGCCGCCGACACGGGGGTCAGCCCGGTTGGCAAAACGTGAGCCGAACGTAAAATCCGCCCGCCCCGCCAGCAGCGGCTCGACCAGCGCCACCAGCGTCTTGGGATCATACTGGTAGTCAGGATGCAGCAGCACGACAATCGAAGCGCCCGCGCGCAGCGCCTCATCATAGCAGGTCTTCTGATTGCCACCATACCCGCGATTCGCTGGATGTACGAACACCGTCAGGCCCAGGCGTTTCGCCACCTCAACGGTGTGATCCTGGCTGGCGTCGTCCACCACGAGCACATTATCCGCCAGACCAGCGGGAATGTCGTGATAGGTCTTCTCTAGCGTCTGCTCAGCGTAATACGCTGGCATGGTGATGATGATGCGATCAGAAGTGTCCACTCGGTCACACTCCTCCTATCACGGACTGCGGCGCCACGCGCCAAAGCTGCTGGCGGCTGCTCTATGACTCAGTACCATAGTGCGGAGCCTTCAAACGTTCTCATAACGTTGTGACGATCAAGGCCGCATGCGCTTGAGCAGGCTATCGAAACCGGCTCGCGTCGCCGATGCGCGGATCGCTCGTACGTTGTCCCGTACGTTATAACGAGCGAAAGCGCAAAATGCACGTGCGATACCTGACAGGCGCCTGTATGGGTGAGAGTCGAGTAAGCACGCGCAACTCGACGCGCCGCACGGCTTACGAGCATAAGGATAGAATTGTGGAGCGGTTGTAGTGGATACAGTAGCGGACACACAGGTACAGACTGAGAAGCGACGTACGCTCCCGAAGCCCCGCATCTCGCTCGCGTTCGCGCCAGCGCTCGGCAAACGCAATCTGCTGATCGCCGTCGCGCTCTTCGTGGCGGGGGTACTCTCGCTCTGGATCTTCCAGAAGGCCTTCCACCTCAGCCACCTGGGGGTCTCCAGCACGCCCTACTTCGTCTACCAGGCACAGAGCTTCTTGCATGGTCACTGGGATCTCCCGCTTTCGCCGAAACGGACGGACATCGTGCTCATTCACGGCAAGAGCTACATCGTCTACCCGCCCATGCCAGCGGTCGTTCTGATGCCGTTTGTGGCGATCTGGGGGCTGAAGACCAGCGACATCCTCCTCACGGTCATCTGCTCGGCGCTCAATCTCAGCCTGCTCTTTCTCGTCCTCGAACAGGCGCGCGAAAATGGCTTCACGCGGCGCGTCTGGATGGAGAACGTCTGCATCTGTGTGCTGCTGTGGTACGGATCCATCAGTCTGTGGCTCTCGCTCGGCGGCCGGATGTGGTTCACCGCGCACATCGTGTGCATGACCTTCACGCTGCTGGCGCTGCTCGCGGCGTTGCGCCGCCACTACGCCCTGGCGGCGCTGCTGCTCGGCTGTGCCTTCTTCGCGCGCGCGACCGTCATTTTCGGCTACCTGTTCCTCTTCTATCTCGCCTGGCAAGACGCCCACCCTGAACCACACATCGAACGCTTTCTGGCATCGCTCTGGCGGCGCAAGCCCGCATGGACGACGATCCCGTGGCGGCGGCTGCTTCCCGCGTTCGTCGTGCTGGCGGGTGTGCTGGCGATCTTCATGTGGCGCAACACGATGCTCTTCGGCTCGCCGCTCGATTCGGGCTATAACGTGCTGATCGCGCAGCACTACTCCGAGGTGACGACTGGTCCCTTCAATATCAGCTACGTGCCAGCCAACATCGTCGCCAACTTCTTCAGCTTTCCGCAGACGCTCTTCAGCGGCCCATTTGATCGTCATCCGGTGCTGAACGTGATGAACAGCGGCACTGCGGTCAGCGTCTTTGTGACGACGCCGCTCTTCCTGTTCCTCTTCTGGCGCAACCGCACATTCAGCGCCACTCGCACCGTCCTCTGGATCACGCTGGGGCTGATGGTGATCGCCATTCTGCTCTTCCACGCCTCAGGGTGGTTTCAGTTTGGCGCCCGCTATCTCTTCGACGCCTATCCGTTCGCGTTCCTGCTGCTGGCGCTCACCGATGCGCGGGTGGACTGGCGTTTCGCGGCGCTCGGCTACTTTGGCGTCCTCATCAACATCCTGGGCGCGTATCAGTTCTGGACGACCATCACACCGCACCTGTGAGGTCGCCAGCGCGGGGCGTCGCGTCGGCTATGCGCGCAGGGCCAGCCGCTGCCACGCGGCGCGGAAGGCCGTGCCGTAAAGCCGTGGATGCTGCATGAACATGCCGCGCGCCATCGCGAAGAATGCTTTGTCCATGCCGATGATCGGCGTCTCCAGCAGGGCGGCGCGCACGACGCGATTGCCCTCTGGCGAGGCCATGATGCGCACCAGCGTTTGCAGATCGGCGTTCGAGGTCATATGGTCAAGGGCGAAGCGAATCCAGTCTTCGATCTGGAGGTAGGGGCCGAGTCGCCCGGCCTGCGGCAGCGTGCGCAGGTAGGTCTTGATGCCTGTGGGCGAGCCGTTCAGCAGCTCTTGCGCCACCGCCTGCGCCGCCAGCCGCCCGCTGATCAGCGCGGGATAGATGCCGCCGCCGGTCGCCGCGCCGCACAGCCCCGCCGCGTCGCCCAGCAGCAGCGCCCGCCCGCGCGCATCGTCGCGGTAGACGCGCTTGAGCCGCCCGCCAACCGGAATATTGCCGCCCTTGCGCTCCACCACGCGCATCTGGCTCAGGTCCGTCACATCGCTAAACATCG
>JAICVT010000149.1 GCA_025935235.1 Ktedonobacterales bacterium
AGCCGCGCCTTTGGCTCCGCGCGCGTCAGCACAACGAAGCGCCACGGCTGGCGGCCATGCGGCGAGGGCGCCCACGCCGCCGCCGTCAGCAACTCCTCCAGCGCGGCGCGCGGCACAGGGCGCTGTTGGAACGAGCGCACCGAGCGGCGCCCACGCGCCAGCGGCAGGAAGTCTACCCCGCGCCCGGGTTGCAGCCAGCTCGCGGCCTCTCCCGCCTGCCCATCCGCCATCTCATCTGCGCGCAGGGCTGGCCCCCACAGGCTGAAGGATTGCGGCTCCAGCGCGATCAGCGGACGCTCCTCCAGCGCCATCGCGCGATATTGTGGATAGCGCGCCCGCAGCGCCGCTACCGCCGCCGCATGCTCCGCCGCATACTCCGCCACATCAGGCGCCAGCAGCGTCGCGTGGCAGTGGGCCAGCGCATAACCCAGCTTCGACCAGTCATCATCGTAGCGGTCTATCAGCAGGTCAGCCTCCGGGCGCGCCAGGATGTTGCGCACGCGCCGCAGCCGCTCAGGCGCGACACGCTTGGGCTTCTCGTCCAGCGGGATGTAGAAGCGCCCGCCAGCGATAGCTGGATCGAAGGCGTAGCAGACGGGGACGACGTGCGGGCGGCCTACAGCGTCGGCGGTGGCCAGCCGCGCCACCCGCTGCGCCTGGATGAAGGCCAGCGCGTCGGCGCTGAGTGGAGGTGTCGTCATGGTCGCGCCCGGCTGCTCGTCATCTCTAGCCCGGAATCACACGCGACGGCTCGACCGCGCTCGCGGCTAGCGGCGCGGCGGGCGCCCAGACCCGCAGCCGCGAGCGCAGTCGCAGCAGCTCGCCAAACGCTCGCGCGATCACGCTCAGCTTCGCACCGGTCGCCTGGCCATGCAGGCGCGGCAGGTGCTGCACCGGAATCTCGACAAAGGGGATGCCCATGCGGTTCAGCTTGACCAGCATCTCCGTGCTGACCACCGCGCCCACCGAGTGCGTGTCGAAGGCGCGAACCAGCTCGGTGTCATAGAGCTTGAACGCGCAATCAATGTCGCGCACGTGCAGGTTGAAGAGCCGCGAGACGAGCAGATTCCAACCCCAGGCGTTCAGCAGGCGCATCGCGCTATCCTGCCGCCGCGCGCGATAGCCCAGTGCGGCGCGATATCCCTGCTCGCGCTTCTCCAGCAGTTTCGCCAGATCGCGGATGTCGAACTGGCCATCGGAGTCCATATAGAAGGTCAGCTCTTTGCGCACCTGCGCGAAGCCCGCCAGTAGCGCGCCGCCGTAGCCTTGATTGGGCTGGTTGTGGACGACGCGGATGCGCGGGTCATCAGCGGCCAGCTGGTCGGCGATGGCGCCTGTCTGGTCATACGACCCGTCATCCACAACGATGATCTCGTAGTCCGGCGCGATGACGGAGAGTGTCCGACCGCACCGCTCGACCGTCTCAGCGATCACTGCCTCTTCGTTATAGGCGGGGAGCACGACTCCAATGCCGCGCGAAGTGATGCGCCCTTTGATCTCGGGCGGCTGCGGTTGGGCCTTCCCTGTGCGTTGGAGCGAACCCATAGCTGATGTGCTTTCTGAATGAAGGTCCGCGATCAGCGCGGGCTGGGCGGTCATCCTGCCTGAACTCTGTCTGAACTCTGCGTCGAATATGCGCGAGCCGTCGCTCGTCCTGTAACTATAACGCGGGGCCGCGCGATTCCGCGCTGGCGCTGAGACGAGTATCTTATGCCCTCAGCATGTCTTCAGCATGCGCTCGACTCCCGACGACCTACGCAGAGTGCGCTCCAATCTGGCGTGTCGATAGATCGTAGGCACAGGCGCCCTACTGCATACTGATGCCGCCGTCCACCGCGATGGTCTGGCCGGTGATGTAACCCGCCTCCGGCCCGCAGAGGAAGCCGATCATCGCCGCAACCTCTTCAGCCGCGCCAAAGCGCTTGAGTGGCGTCAGGTCGAGATAGTATTTGCGGAAGTCCTCCGAGACGGTTGAGGTCAGCTCGGTCGGGATGAACCCCGGCGCGACCGCGTTCGCGGTGATGTTGCGGCTGCCCAGCTCGCGCGCGGTGGATTTGGTCAGCGCGATCATGCCCGCTTTCGAGGCGGCGTAGTTGGCCTGCCCGACCTGGCCCATCAGCCCGGAGATCGAGGTGACGTTGACTATGCGCCCCCAGCGCGCCCGCATCATCGTGCGGATGGCCGCCCGCGTGCAGAGGAAGGCGGAGCGCAGATTCGCGGCCAGCAGGCCATCGAAATCCTCCAGCTTCATCTGCAAGATCAGCTTGTCGCGCGTCAGCCCGGCGTTGTTGACCAGAATGGTCGTCGGGCCAAGCTCCGCCTCGACCTGCTGGAACAGGTGGGTCACATCCTCTTCCTGTGAGACATCCGCCTGCGCCACGATGGCGCGCACGCCCAGCGCCAAAACCGCTGCCTGTGTCTCGCTGGCCCCAGCGCTGTCGCTGCGGTAGTTGATGGCGACATCGGCGCCCATGCTCGCCAGCCGTAGCGCAGTCGCGCGGCCGATGCCGCGGCTGCTGCCGGTTACAACGGCGATGCGTCCCGCGAGTGGCGCCGTCTGGGGTGTTGCCTGCACTGACTCATTCTCCTCGTCGTCTGATGTTCGGATAGCGATCCTCTCGTCGCCAGATGCTCTCCGCCGCGAGGTATTGTCGCGCGAAATCGCCCCGCTCGCAAGTCGCCTGAGCGGTTCAGGAGGCAACGGCTCCCCGCTCCCGCCTCGGCGGGGGAGAGGCTGCGAGTGGGGTCCGCAATGGCGTGTGATACGATACCCCGTGCGGGCGCCGTCAGGTTGCCCGCTCGACCATTCGGAACTCCACTATCACCGCTGAGGGAGATCGCGTCGTGTCCTCAAACTCCACTGCTGCTACTGCTGGGCCAAGCTTCGGCGACGATCAGCGCATCACCGAGCTGCGCGCCATCACGGGCGAGATTGATGATCTGCGGGCCGCGCTGCGCCTGCTGAGTTGGGATCAGAACACCAGCATGCCTGAGGGCGCGGGTGAGGCGCGCGGCGAGCAGATGGCGACCTTGCAAGGGCTGATCCACGACCGCTGGACGACGCAGCGCCTGGGCGAGCTGGTCAACGACCTCGCCACGCCCATTCAGCAGGCGCCCTTCACCGACGCCGACCGCGCGCTGCTGCGCGAGGTGAACCGCGAGCGCGTCCTCGCGACCAGACTGCCGCGCGGGCTGGTGGAGGAGATGGCGCGCGTTGAGGCGTCGAGCTTCGAGGCGTGGCGCAAGGCGCGCACGAACAACGATTTCGCGTCGTTCGCGCCGTGGCTGGCCCGCACTATCACCCTCCAGCGCGAGGTGGCTGATCGGCTGGGCTTCAAGGCGACGCGCTATGACGCCCTGCTCGACCTCTATGAGCCTGGGCTGACGACCGCGCGCGTGGATGCGCTCTTCGCGCCGGTGCGCGAAGTCAGCGTGCGCCTGCGCCAGCGCATCGAACAGAGCGGCCATACAATAGACGCCTCATGCCTGTCTGGGACGTTCCCCGCGGATCAGCAGATGCGGCTCTCGCGCGACATTCTGACGCGTATCGGCTACGACTTCACTCGCGGCGGCCTCTCCATCTCGCCACATCCCTTCACCACCGAGTTCGGCAGCCCCTTCGATGTGCGCGTGACGGTGCATCCGCATGAGGATATGGTGGACGACGCGCTGATGGCGGCGCTGCACGAGGGCGGGCATGCGCTCTACGAGCAGGGCAGCGCGCCCATCCTGGCCCGCACGCCTGTTGTGGGCGGTGTCTCGATGGGCGTCCACGAGTCGCAGTCGCGGCTGTGGGAGAACGCGATTGGCCGTTCCGGGGCATTCTGGCGCGGCAATCTGGATGTCGTGCGGGCGGTCTTCCCGGAGCAGTTCGCCGATGTGGATGTCGCGACCTTCACCAACGCGCTGAACAAGGTCTCGCCGGGGCTGATTCGCATCGCCGCCGACGAAGTGACCTACAACCTGCACATCATCATCCGCTATGAGATGGAGCAGGCGATGGTCAACACCTCGGTCGCGGTCGAGTCGCTCCCGCGCATGTGGAACGAGCGCTATCAAGCCTATCTGGGCGTCACGCCGCCGACTGATAGCGATGGCATCCTGCAGGATGTCCACTGGACATCGGGCTTCGGCTACTTCCCGACCTACACACTGGGCAACCTGTATGCCGCGCAGATCTATGCCGCCATGCGCGCGTCAATCAGCGACTTCCACGAGCGGCTGGCCGGCGGTGACTGCGGCGTCGCGCTCGATTGGCTGCGCGAGCGAATGTATCGCTGGGGCAAGACCTATCTGCCCGAGGAGCTGATCGAGCGGGTGACGGGCCAGCGCCCCGACCCCAGCTATTTCGTGGAGTATCTGACGCGCAAGTTCGAGCAGATCTACGATCTGCCCACCGAGGCGGCTAGCAAGTAGGCGGAACCTCTCCCCCTGCCCCGTCCCCTTCAGGGAGGGGAACTGCTGCCGAGGGTTGCGGCTCAGGGCGCGCGAATCGCAATATGAGCGCATCGCCCCGGAGTGCGTGGAGTAATCGCCGCTCTCTCACGTCTTGATTCCCGCCCCGCGCGGGGCGGGGGCAGGAGGAGAGGTCGGCCCTCACAGCGCGCGCGCGTAAACCCACATCGTCTCGTCGCCGCGCGTGTAGCCCGCGCCGTCCATCGCATCGCGCAGGATCAGCAGGTCGGGCAACCAGAGCCAGACCTGCTCCAGCTTGCGCGCAAACGCCTCGCCGCGCAGCAGCAGCGCCAGCCGCCCGATGGCGTCGGAGAGGCCATCAATGTAGCGCACCTCCAGCTCTGGGCCGTCGCTCTGGTCCTCGGTGGCAATGGCGAGCGCCTGAGTCGCGCCCCACTCTTCCAGCGTGACGACCTCGCCCGCCGCCAGATGCGCGCGCAGCACAGGCTCACTGACACCGCGCGCCGACCAGTGGTGCAGCTCCAGCCCGCCATTGAAGGGCGTCAGGTTCGATTGCTCCAGCCAGGCCCATAGCCGCGCGAAGTCGCCCTGGCCGGGCGTGGCGAGCCGCGCGTCGGGTGGCAGTGCGCCCTCGGTGGTGTCTACCGTCGTCTCGGCGATGGTCGGGTCCAGCTCGGCGGCGCTGCGTGGGCCACGCTGCTGGGCGGCCTCCTCTGGATTGGAGGAGAGCGCGGGAGCTGTATAGTAGGCCAGCTCGGCGACTTTGCTGAAGCCGAAGCCCGCGAAGAGCCGCTGCGAGGGGATATTAGTAGCATCGGTGAACATGCGCGCGACGCTGGCGCCCATCTGGTGCGCGCGCGCCAGCGAGCGGGAGACCATCACGCGCGCCACGCCCTGGCGGCGCACGGTCGGCGCGACCCGCACGCCAGAGATCCACGCCTCCTCCAGCGCGGCCATCAGCACATGCGCGATCGCCACCGGCTGCCCGCCCAGCGCGCCGACCAGCAGCGCGCCGTCTGGATTGGCCAGCCAGTCATCCCACATGTCGGGGATGTAGTCGCCCGCGTCGCCCCATGTGCGCTCAGTGAAGGCGAAGACCGCGTTGCGATCCTCCGGGCGCGCGTCGCGCACCTCCAGTTCGCCCGCTGGTTCCTGGCTCATCTGGCTCATCGCGCTCTTGCTCCTTGCCTGCTCATGCGACGCCCCCACCCCCAGCCCCTCCCCCGCCGACGCGGGAGAGGGGAGCTACGGACGCGCGGTGGGGGTCGCTATCACTGCTTCACAGCATACCGCGCAGGCCGGCGCCCCTGCCCCTCTCCCGGAGGGCGAGGGGAGTTGGCGCTACGCCTCTCGGTTTGCATCGGCAGCCACGGCGGCTCCTGCTCCCCTCTCCCGCACAGCGGGGGAGGGGTGGGGTATGGGGGCGCGCCTCGTCCATTTTGCCGCCCCTCTTGCGCAAGCGCTCCCGCATACCGCATAATGAGAACGTTCTCAATGAGAACGTTCTCAACTAGCGAGGCGCGACATGACACTCACCGATACGTTGGCCCAGGCAGGCTACAAACTCACCGCTCCCCGCCGCCGCATCCTGGCTGCCCTGCGCACGTCGGAGGCGCCGCTGACCGCGCTGGAGGTGGCGGCGCGCTCCGGCGTCAGCGTAGCGTCCACTTATCGCGCGCTGGCGCTGCTGACGGCGCTCGGCGCCATCAGCGAGACCGAGGAGCCGCCCGCTGAGCGACCTAGCGGGGCCGTCGCTGGCGCGCAGTCCGGGCCGGTCGCGACAGCCTCAGCGGAGGCCGATGCGCGCGGGCGGCGCTATGCCATCTGCACGGCGACTGGCCACCATCACCATTTCACCTGTCGCGCCTGCCATGCCACACTCGATGTCGCCTGCTCGACGCTGGAGACGGCGCTGAGCGAGATCGAGCAGGCGACAGGAGTGCGCATCGAGCGGCACGACGTCACCCTGGGCGGTCTCTGCGCCGCCTGCCAGCGCAACGCCGGAATGTCCGGATTGACCAGCGTGACTGAGGAGCAGGCATGACCGCGATCTACTTCTCCATCGCCACCTTCTTCTCGACCAGCTTCGGCGGCCTGCTGGCGCTGCGTCTGCGCGACCGCTTGCGCTACGTGATGGGCTTCACGGCGGGCGTGCTGGTGGCGTTGGTCGCCTTCGACCTGCTGCCAGAGATCTTTGAACTGACGCACGAGATGAACCTGGCGCCCGCCATCCCGATGGGCGCGCTGATGGTCGGCTATCTGGCCTTCTACGTCGTCGAGAAGCTCTCGCTGATCCATCACAGCCACAACGATGAGGAGGGCAAGCCGCTGACGACGCATCCGCAGGTGGGCGTGTTGGCGGCGCTGGCGCTCTCTGGCCACAGCTTTCTGGATGGCGTGGGCATCGGGCTGGGGTTCCAGGTCAGCACGACAGCGGGCATCGTCGTCGCCATCGCCGTTATCGCACACGATATGTCGGATGGGCTGAATACGGTGACGCTGATGCTGGTGAACCACAACACGTCGCGGCGGGCGCTGGCGCTGCTGGCAGTGGACGCCATCGCGCCGCTGCTGGGGACGCTCTCGACGTTCCTCTTCACGATTCACGGCATGGCGCTGCCGATCTATCTCGGCTTCTTCGCGGGCTTCCTGCTCTACATCGGCGCCAGCGACATCCTGCCCGCCGCGCACAGCAAAGAGAGCAGCGGCGGCACCGTGCTGCTGACCTTCGTCGGCGTGCTGTTCGCCTTTGTCGTCACCCGCTTCGTGGGATAGGATATTGGCGCAGCCGATGCATGATCGGCGCTTACCGCGTCGCGCCCGGCGCGATCCAGAAGGATAGCAGCCATAACCCGAATCGCTTACTACGACCGCATCGCCAAACAGTGGCATCGTGTGACAGGCCATCACGGCGGGGCCTTCAAGCGCTATGTGTTGAACGACTGGATGCTCGGCAAGCTCGAGGGCATTGCTGGACGCGCCATTCTGGAGCTTGGCGCGGGGAATGGCTACTTCGCACCCATGATGCTGCGGCGCTTTTCGGGCCAGCGGCCAGAGCGGCTGGTCATCAGCGATCAGTCGCAGGCGCAGCTCGACACGGCCCAAGCGACGTTCTTTCTCGACGACGCCGAATATGCGCAACTCGACGTACAGCAGGCGTTTCCATTCGCGGACGCCAGCTTCGATCTGATTCTGGCGATCATGCTGCTCAATGAGATGTCCAATACCGGACTGCGGGCGGCGCTGAGCGAGAGTCGGCGCGTTCTGGCTCCTGGCGGGCGTCTGCTGGCGGCGATCCCGCATCCATCGTTCATCCACGCACTGGCGCGCAAGGGCGCGCTGAGCGACTTTGGGCATGGCCTCTTCGCGATGCCCAGCGCTGAGGGGCTGCGGCTGCCAGTCTCGCGTCGCAGCGAGCAGATGTACCTCGATATGCTGAGCGCCAGCGATTTCGCGGTCGTGGCGGTGCCTGTCGCCGCGGACGCCAAAACGCTGCATGCGAAGCCCGGCCTCAAGCTCCCGCATGGGACGCCGCTCGCGCTGGTCTTCGATTGCCGCGCCACCGACGCTTCCCCGGCAGTTCCCCTGCCCGGCGGCTGATCGTTCACATAGCGTAGAGTGAGCGGGGGGAAGTGAAAGGACGCCGCATGTCGCAGACCAGCGCCAGGATGGCCGCCAGCGCCGACCACCCGGCTGACGCGCCATCGCAGCCGATGGCGTCGTGGCGGCGGCTCGTGGCGACTCGCGCGGGCTGGCTGGCGGCGGGGCTGATTGCGCTGGGCGCGCTGATCCGGCTGGGGTTGATCCTGGCAGGATGGCCCGCCACCGACAGCGACGAAGGCACGATGGGCCTGATGGCGCTGCACATCAACGCTGGGCTGGAGCATCCGCTGTTCTTCGACGGCCAGTCGTACATGGGGACCATCCAGGCGTACCTCGGCGCGCTGCTGTTCCGTCTGTTTGGCGCGTCGGTCGCCTCGCTGCGGCTGGGACTGCTGCTGCTCTTCATCCTCTTCCTGATCGTGATGTGGCGCCTGCTGGCGCTGCTCTATGGTCAGGGCTTCGCGCTGGTGGGGCTGCTGCTGCTCGACCTGGGCGGGCCCGATCTGCTGAAGCCGCAGCTATTGGCGCTGGGTGGCTACCCAGAGACGCTGCTCTTCGCCGCGCTGGCCCTGCTGCTGGCGCTGCGGATCGCGGGACCTCTCCCCCCAACCCCCTCCCCTGCGAGGGGAGGGGGAGTCAGCCGACCTCTCCCCCCAGCCCCCTCCCCTGCGAGGGGAGGGGGAGCAACAGAGGCGCGAGCGTTGTCGTTGGCTGGCGACCTGGCTACCAAACTAACGCCTGCCCGCGCCGAAATCTCCGGCTCAGGTTCTCCCTCCCTGAAGGGGAGGGGGACAGGGGGAGAGGTCGCATCCTCGCCCGCCGCCACCAGCGCTGGCCTGGGTTCTCCCTCCCTGAAGGGGAGGGGGACAGGGGGAGAGGTTCCCCGCCTTGCGCTCTATGCCGCGCTGGGGCTGGTAATGGGCCTGGCGTGGTGGAGCGATCAACTGGTCTTCCCGTTTCTGGTGGCGGCGCTGCTGCCGCTGGCGGTCTTCTGCCGCCGCGAGCTGCTGGATCTGCGCTGGCGGGGGCTGGGCGCGCTGCTGGCCGGGCTGGTAGTCGGCGTGCTGCCGCAGTTGATCTTCCTGATCCAGCCACATCCTGAAGGCCCATCGGCTATCGCGGCTTTCGAGTGGCAGGGGCCGAGTACCATCCTGCGCTTCTTCACGCAGTTTGGCGCGCACCTGTTTGGCGAGTTGCTGGTCGCGCTGCCCAACATCACTGGCATGGGCTGGGTCTGTGTCGCCCCCACGCTGCCCAATGGCGCGCTGGCAGCGCCCGCGACGGGCGGCGCGGCGGCCTGCCTGGGCCTGCGGGCGCTGTGGTCGGCGCTGCTGCTGGCGCTGGGATTGCTGGCCGCGCTGATGAGCTGGCGGGCGCTGCGCGCGCACGGATCGCTACGCGAGGCGGCGGAATGGTCAGATGAGCGGCGCGCGGCGGTGCGGCAAATCGGGCGGCTGGCGCTGCTGCTGGGCGGCGCGCTGACGCTGGCGCTCTATCTCGTCAGCCTGGCCGCCTCCACGCCAGCAGGCAATGCGCGCTACCTGATCGAGATGAATATCGCGCTGCCAGCGATTTTCTATCCGCTGCGGGGGCTGGGCGTGGGGGATGGCGAGACAGTGGCGCGGCCCGCGTGGCTGACCACCGCGCTCGCTCCCAGCACGCGGGTGTGGCGCTGGCTGGCGCTGGGGCTGATCGCGCTGCTACTGGCGGGCGGGGTCGTGGCCACCTATCGCCTCTCCGCCGCCACGCGCGCCAGCGCCCAGGCCGACCAGCGGCTGATCCGCGATCTGGAGCGGCTGGGCGTGCGCCACATGCACACCGACTACTGGACCTGCGACAAGGTCGCCTTCCTCTCGCAGGAACGCATCACCTGCGACACGCTGAAGAACGACCTGAGTGAGGGGTTCAATCGCTACCCG
>JAICVT010000454.1 GCA_025935235.1 Ktedonobacterales bacterium
GCCACAGCGTGGTTCGCCGTCACGGGCGTCATGTAGGCGCGCGATAAGCGACTGGCGAGCGAAACGCGCGCCTGGGAGGCTTCTTCCCAGGGGCGTCGTCGTGCGACGCGCCTACTTCGCCTGACCGCCGACGAACGCCAGCGCCTCCCGCGCTAGCTCCAGCCAGTCGCCGGTATAGCTGGGCGCGATGCTGACCCACTCGCGCATCTGGCGGCCGTCGCGGCGCGGATCGAAGCGCTCGCCGACCCCAGAGGTCAGCAGCGCCTCCACGCGCGTGGCGGGCAGCTTGAGCGTCAGCCTGCCATCGCTGTTGAGCATAGCGAACACCTTGCCGCGCGTCTTCAGCGCCGACGCCCCAAAGCGCCGTCGCGCGCCCGGCCCTGCCTCTGGCGGCTCGACGCCTGGATACGATGACAGCTCGTCCACGAGATCGGCGAATCGCTCCTCCGGCGTGAGAGATATACCGCTCACTGCTGGCCCTCCTTTTGCTTGCCCTGACCCCAGGTCGCCATTGACCCGTTCGCCACGGTGACCTATAACCTCAAAAGAGCATACGTTACGCAGTTTCGCGGCGAATCCGATGTGTAACGAACAGAAGTGAGCGGCGTCATGGATCGGTTTCGGGTGCGGTTTGCGCTGATCTTTCTCCCGCTGATGCTCTGCTTCGTCCTCGTGGAGCTCTCGGTTTTGAGGGGCAACGATGACGGCCTGCGCGCGTTTGGCGGGCTGCTGGCCATGCTGGCCCTCCTGACGGGCGTCCTCTTCGCCTATCGCTGGTTGTGGCGAGATCGCGGGCCGCGGCAGTTCTCTGTCCTTGCCGGGCGGATGATCCTGCTACTCATCTGCGCCATCTGTGTCGCGCAGGGCCTTACCATCGCGCTGCGCTAGCGGCGGGAGGACCTCACCCCTAACCCCCTCTCCCGCGAGGAGAGGGGGCTTTTGGCTTTACGGCTAACGAAGCTCTCGCCTGGAAAGGCACAAAGCCTGACTGACCAAGGGGTTTGGCCATCGCCAACCATCCTGCCACGGGTTCCCCTCCCCTCCAGGGAGGGGGCAGGGGGAGAGGTTTCGCGCCTACCCCTGCGCCAGCGTCTCGCCCTCATAGTAGGCGACCGACGCGCCGCCGCTGCCACCCTGGCCGCGCGCGAAGCCGTGGCTCGCCAGGAACGAATCGCTGTTGGCCCACGCCTCGAACGCCTCGCGCGAGGCCCATTTCGAGACGGCTTCCAGTGTGGTCTCGCCGCGCCATAACTCTAGCGCCACGAAACCCTCGAAGGCTTTGAGCGACTCAGCGTTGCGACGGAACCCCTCGACCATGCGATCCATCGCCTGCGGCGGCGCGCTGATGCGATTGACAGCGACAAACATAGTCCTTCATCCTTTCATCCGACTCATAACGGTACAGCGGAGTCCAACTGGCTCGCATGCCCTACATGAACCACGATCGAGGTAGACGAGAACCACCCTCTCCCTCTGAGAGAGGGCAGGGTGAGGGCCGCGATTGCCTCGGCTTTGAGTGTAGGCGCTGCGGGATGACACTGGCAAGGCGGCGCTAGCGGCCCGTCTGGCGGTCGCGCGTCTGGCCCAGCCGCCGCGCGATTACCACGCGCTCAGGGAAGTCGCTGAAGACGCCGTCCACCTCCCAGGCGATGAGCTGGCGAATGGTGGCCCAGCGGTTGGCTGTCCAGACGTTGACGCGCAGCCCTGCCTCGTGCGCCGCGCGCACGGTCTCCGCCGTCAGGATGCGCGGGTGGGGGTGGATGGCCTCGGCGCCCAGCGCCAGCGCCCGCTCGATCATCTGCTGGCGCGTCCACGCGCGGCCGCCAAAGAGCGCGCCCACGCGCAGCCACGGGAGCCGCCGCTTGATTTCCGCCACCGCGGGCAAGCTGAACGACGAGGCGAGGATGTCGCGCCGCAGCGGGTCATCGTCCGGCAGCGCGGCCAGGCGCGCCGCGACCGCCTCGGCCACCGCCAGCGCCTCGGCGTCGTTCTCGCCCTTCATCTCCAGGTTGAGCAGCCCGCCGCGCTCGCCGACCAGCGCCAGCGTCTCATCCAGCGTGGGGATGCGCTGGCCGCCGCCTGCGTCGAGCTGGCGCAGCGCGTCGAAGCTCAGATCGTGAACCAAGCCACGCCCATTGGTGGTGCGGTTGACTGTGCCGTCGTGGATGATGAGCAGCCGCCCATCCGCGCTGAGCTGCGCGTCGCACTCGATGCCATCGGCGCCCAGATCGAAGGCCAGCGCGAAGGAGAGCAACGTGTTCTCTGGCGCATGTCCGCGCGCCCCGCGATGCCCATAGCAGATCGGCGTGGGGATCGCGCCGATGCCAGCGCGCTCGACCGAAGGATTGGTCGCCAGTCTCACCAGTGTCACCTTCACTCCCTGGTCAGCACGCTCGCCCCGCCTGATCGAGTCTCGAATCGAGGCCTATCCTACCATAGCCGCCGCTCCGCGCCAACCGCCAACCGCAAGCCGCCAGCGCCGCCCGCCACGTCTGGCCAGATGATACAATCGCCTATGGCGTAGTGAGCGCACGGATGGATTCGACATCGCGCGCTCCCCGCCGCTGAGATGCGACCGTATTCCTATGAAGAAAAGAGCAGCAACGATGCGCAGTAAAGTGACCGTCGTCGGAGCCGGCAACGTGGGCGCGACTGTGGGCCAGCGCGTGGCCGAGCGCGATTACGCCGATGTCGTGCTGGTTGACGTGATCCCCGATATGCCGCAGGGCAAGGCGCTTGACATCCTCGAAGCTGGCCCCGTGCTGGGCTACGACTCGCTGGTGATCGGCGCGAATGGCTACGACGAGACGGAAGGCTCAGATATTGTCGTCATCACGTCGGGCATCGCGCGCAAGCCGGGCATGAGCCGCGACGACCTGATTCGCACTAACCAGGGCATCGTCTCCTCGGTCACGCAGGAGGTCGTCAAGCGCTCGCCCAACGCCATCATCATCTGCGTCACCAACCCGCTGGATGCGATGGTGCAGCTTGCGTACAAGGTCAGCGGCTTCCCGAAGCAGCGCGTGCTGGGCATGGCGGGCGTGCTCGATACGGCGCGCTTCCGCACCTTCATCGCGCTGGAGCTGGGCGTCTCGGTGCGCGACGTGCA
>JAICVT010000266.1 GCA_025935235.1 Ktedonobacterales bacterium
CTGGGCATTGTGCAGGCCTGGCAGCGCGAGCGACTCCAGCGCCAGTTCGACCGCACGCCTGATCGCGCGTTTGACGCCGAGGCGGAACAGTAGCGACCACGCCAGACGCCCTATCCACCGGCGCGCCGGGTGGGTGGGGCGTCTGTGCGCCCTGCGAAGCGCCTTGCGCTGGCAGGATGCGATGGGCTGGGCGCGCGACGCGAGCGACGAACGAGTGATCCGCTGCTGAGCGGAAGAACGCGAGAAGAGTGAACGTGACTGATCTGGATAAGAAGCTCTCCGCATTGGAGAGCCGACATAATGAGCTGGAAACGCTGATGGCTGACCCGGCGACGGCCAGCGATCCGGCGCTGTTGCAGCGCTATGGCCGCGAGTACGCCAGCCTGAATGATGTCGTCGGGCTGTATCAGGAGCTGCGCAAGACACGCGATGGCATCGCCGAGACCGAGGGTATGCTGAGCGACGGCCTCGATCCTGAACTGAAAGAGCTGGCGCATGCGGAGCTGAGCGAGCTGAGGGTGCGCGAGGAAGAGCAGACCGAGGCGCTGCGCCTCGCACTGCTGCCGAAAGACATCATGGATGACCGCGACGCTATCGTCACGATTCAGGCCGGCGCGGGCGGCGACGAGGCGGGCCTGTTCGTGGCCGACCTCTTCCGCATGTATACCCGCTATGCCGACACCCATCGCTGGCAGGTCGAAGTGCTGGACTCGAATGAGAGCGGCATCGGCGGCTTCAAGGAAGTCGTGATGGAGGTGCGCGGCAAGGGCGCCTACGCGCGGCTGAAGTATGAGGGCGGCACCCATCGTGTGCAGCGCGTGCCGGCCACCGAGAGCCAGGGGCGCATCCACACCTCGACCGCCAAGGTGATCGTGCTGCCCGAAGCCGAAGAGATCGAGATCGAGATTCGACCGGAGGACATCCGGGTGGATGTCTATCGCTCCACCGGCCATGGCGGCCAGAGCGTCAACACTACCGACTCGGCGGTGCGCATCACGCATCTGCCATCGGGGCTGGTCGTGACCTGCCAGGATGAGAAGTCGCAACTGAAGAATAAGAACAAGGCGCTCGGCGTATTGCGCGCGCGTCTGTGGGACCTGGAGCAACAGAAGCGCGCCTCGGAGCTGGGCGCGGCGCGACGCTCGCAGGTGCAGACGGGCGACCGGAGTGAGAAGATTCGCACGTACAACTTCCCTCAGGATCGTATCACCGATCATCGCATCAACCTGACCATGCACAGCCTGCCACGTGTGCTGGATGGCGAGATTGATCCGCTGATTGATGCGCTCATCACCTCGGATCAGGCCGCCAAGCTGGCCGCAGGCGTGGATGAGGCATGACTGACGCTCAACTGGGTTGGCGCGACGGCAAGCCATGTGCTATACCTCTCAGTCCACGCTCCGTCAGCATGGTGGGAAGAGTTTTTTAGCCTATGAAGCATAGATTCAATCGCAACCGGCGTTGGCTGCCGCATCCACAGGCCATTCAGGCCGTCTTCTTCGACGTGGGATTCACCTTGCTCGAGCAGTCCCCTTCGATTCCTATCGTCGTGCGCAATGTGATGGCTCGCCGCGGCACGCCCGTGCCGCTGGAGTGCTTGCAGCGCAGTCTGGCCCAGGCTGAGTTGAAGTTTGGTCAGTTCTCGCGCGAGGCGCCCGAGACCTGGGGTGACGAGCAGGAGATTGCTGAGATCTGGCGCCGCTACTTCACCGAGCTACTGCGGCCGTGCTACGGCTCCGCGGGCGACGAGGCGCTGGCTGAAGCCGCCGCCGACGTACAGCGGGAGTTCGATCTGGCCTCCAGCTACGCGCTCTATCCAGATGTAGAGCAGTCACTGGCGGCGCTGAAAGAGCGCGGCATCAAGCTGGGGGTCATCTCGGACTGGGGCATCGCGCTGGGGCTGATTATGCGCTCCTTCGGTCTCACCGAGTATTTCGATTTCGCCGTCATCTCGGCCACCGCGCGCCGCGCCAAGCCCGATCCCGAACTCTATCGCCTGGCGCTGGACCGCGCCAATGTGGTCGCCGACTACGCGCTGCATGTCGGCGATAGCTACGTGCGCGATGCGCTGGGCGCGCGGGCGGTAGGCATCACGCCGGTGCTTATAGACCGCATGCGCATGCTCCAGCCCGAGGTCGTTGACTGTCCTCTAGTCTACGACCTCTATGAACTGCTCGACCTGCTCGACATCGAGCGGCCATCCCGCGAGGAGCCGACCGACCAACCGGCTTAGGGCTGCGCGACCTCGTTGTCGGCGCGGTCGTGGCCGCCGGTGGCGCCCTGCTCGCCGTAGGAGCGCAGTTGCAGCAGGAACGCCGCGTTGAAGCGCTGGTCGCAATGCCCGCACGAGACAGCGCGGCTATATTTGCGCACGCGCGGATATTCTTTGCCACAGTTGGGGCAATAGTAGACATACTTATAGGGGCGGGTCGTCCGCAGAGCAACCTCGCGGCGGCGGGTCTCCTCCGCCAGCAACTCGCGCAGCCATTCAGGGTCGCGGCCAGTGATGGCTGCCTCGTCTACCGAGATGGCGTCGTGGCCGTGACAATGATGCTTGCGTGGATGTCCAGAGACGCGGTCGGCGAGGTGGATCAGCTCATGCGCGATCGTCACCTCGATGCCCTCTGGCAGCAGCTCCGGCTCGACAAAGATCAGGTGGCGGAAGTCGCCAGCGGGGAGGGTCTCGTCGCCAGCCAGCGCGGCGGCGGGCGGGTCGGCGAACGGAGCGACATCGTCATCGGCGAAGCCAGGCAGTGTGGGCTGCGCGCGGACTGGCGGACTGGCTGGCCCGGTCAGGTTCGCGGCGAGCGACAGCTCGGGCTGCGCATCGTCATCGGGCGCGAGTGGCAGGAAGCAGTAGCAGCCGAGCGCCATTGTGTTGAGGCGGCGGCCGGTCCAGCGCGCGAATTCGCGCCGGTCATCGGTGACGGCCAGATGGCTCGCCTGCACGGGCGGCAGACCAAGCTTGCGCCAGTAGTGATCCAGCCATTGCGCGGCCTGGGCGCTGGCATTGATGAGTGGCAATTGGTCGAGTGAGGGTGGCTGCGGGGGAAGAAAGCGGATGACATTTCTGCTCATAGACGGCGTGACAGGCGGCCTGCCACATCCCTCCCTTCCAGTTTCATCGTCATTGACGCAAGTAGTCCTTACCTGGCCGCCAGAGCGGCGCGTCGTCGAATGAATGCTGATTCACCACAGGTTCCCGTGGTTGTAATGTGTAACGCTCAGATCGTTGACTCAGTAATCACGGGAGAAAGAAATCTCCGAACCACGGACGTGCGGGCTAGGCGACGTTTCCCACTCCCACGGCGCGCGCTAGCGCGATCCACGTCCGTCGGCTGGCGGCGGACGATCTCGGCGCGGGTGAGTGTGGGTGATACAATCGGCGTGCGGGGCTTCCGCGCAGGCCTGGAGGGTTGAGATGGCGCGCTCAGATGATGGCTCATCGCACGCTACGCCTCGCCCGGCCTCGCGCATGGTCTGGAACGACCTGTGGAGCGAGTTCACCGCTCAGGCGCCCGGCCGCATGCGGCGGCGTGAGGGCGCCACCGACTGCCCCTTCTGCGCCGATATGACCTCCGGCCAGGTGGACGCCCAGACGCAGGCCTGGATTCGCCCCAACGATTTTCCCGCCTTCCAGCCGCCGATTGGCGAGTGCTCGATCCTGATCTACAGCCGCGCGCACGACCGCCGCTTCGCCGATCTCTCGCCAGATGAGGCGCTGCGCGTGGTGGGGCTATGGCGGCAGGTCTACGACGACCTGGCGCGGCGCTACGTCTGCGTGATGACCTGGGAGACCAGCGGCGCCGAGATCGGCCAGACGCAGCGGCATCCGCACGGCCAGACCTACGGCGTCTCGATCATCCCAGAGTTGCTCCAGCGCGAGATGGAGGCGGTCGAGCGCGCCGAGCGCAAGGGCCAGCCATGTCCCTTCTGCGCCAGCCTGGCGCGTGAGGAGCGTGGGCCGCGCCGCGTCTTTGCTGGCGAGTATTGGGTCGCGTTCGTGCCGCCGTGGGCGCGCTATCCCTACCAGACGCAGATCATCCCGCGCCAGCACTTCAGCGCGATGGATGGGCTGGCGCCCGACAGCGAGGCCGCGCTGGAGCTGGCGACGCTGCTCCCCGCCGTCATCCGCGCCTACGACCGCGCGATGCAGGCGCCGATGCCCTACATGCTGGCGCTGCACCAACTCGCCGATCCGCGCTATCACTTTCACATCGAGCTGCTGCCAGCCGGGCGCGCGCCGGGCAAGCTCAAGCTGCCCGCCAGCAGCGAGATGGCGTGGGGGTTCTGGCTGAGCGACGCGCTGCCCGAAGTCACGGCGGAGGATCTGCGTACACTGCTAGCGCTGGAGATGGCGACCGGGGAGGCGCGCGATGACTCCTGATCCGCTGCCCAGCGTAGCTGAGCGGGCCGCGCGGGTCTATGCTGAGGTGGCGGCCGCACGCTTCCACCAGCCCACGAGTGCAGCCAGCGCCATCGGCTGGGCGCCGGGTCGCATCAACCTGATCGGCGAGCACACCGACTACAGCGAGGGCTTCGTGCTGCCAGCGGCGATTGATCGGCTGGTGGCGCTCGCCGGACGCGCTGAGGATGAGCCGTTCGCCAGCGTCTACTCGGCGCATCACCTGGCATGGGCGCATTTCCCGCTCGATGGCTCGGCGGACGACGCTGGCAGCGATGACACTCAGCCGTGGGCGCGCTATGTGCGGGCCACCTGGCGCGAGCTTGCACTGGCGGGCGCGGCGCCGCCAGTGCGCGGATTCAGCGCGGCCATCGTCGGCGATGTGCCGCTGGGCGGCGGACTCAGCTCCTCAGCGGCGCTGGAGGTGGCCACCGCAATGTTCGCGCGCGCGCTGGGCGGCGACGCGCTGGAGCCGATGGCGGTGGCGCGCCTCTGCCAGCGCGCCGAGCAGGCGGGCGCCAGTGTGCGCGTGGGGATCATGGATCAGGCGGCGTCGTGTCTGGGCAAGCCCCAGCACGCTCTCTTGCTCGACTGTCGCTCGCTGGAGTATGACTACATCGCAGCGGATCTCCCTGGGCTGGCCTGGGCGGTCTTCGATACGCGCGTGCCACATACACTGGCGGCGTCGGAGTACAACGTGCGGCGGGCGCAGTGCGAGGCAGCGGTGGCGCGGTTGGCGCCCACGCTGGAAGCCGAGACGCCGGGGCGCTCCGTGGCGGCGCTGCGCGATGTGACGCTGGCCGACCTCGCCGCGCATGGCGATCTGCTCGATGCGACGCTGCTGCGACGGGCGCGGCATGTGGCGACGGAAGATGAGCGTACGCTGAGAGCCTCGCGGGCGCTGCGCCAGGGCGATGCGGCGACGCTGGGCCACCTGCTGGACGCCTCGCACCGCAGTCTGCGCGACGATTTCGCGGTGAGCTGTCCTGAGCTGGATACTGCCGTCGAGATCGCGCGGGCCACGCCGGGAACGCTGGGCGCGCGCATGATGGGCGGAGGCTTCGGCGGCAGCATCCTTGCGCTCGTGCGGCGCGATGCGCTCGATCAGCTGGCGGCGCGGCTGACCGCCGAATATCCACTGCGGGCGGGCCGCGATGGCGAATTTTTCGAGTGTGCGCTCGATGGCAAAGCAGGCGTGCGAAAGGCGCTCAATTCGGCTTGACATCGGCAAAGTCCACGCCCTATAATGCCCTGCACAACGTTGGAGGTCTAGACATACGGCGGGTCCAGGTGATGGACGCGCTGTTCTTTTTTCGTGTTTGAGCGCACGACACATGCGCGCGGGTTCGTCATCTCGCCCTTTCACTCTTTCTGGTCTGGCGGCTCGCGCGCATGTCCGACACGACTGATACGTCTGGATCACACAACGTCACAGATGGCCGCCGTACCGCAGGTGAAGCGCGAGGGATCTCTCGGTGGACCGGCGCCTGGAAGGCGCACGGATCTCCATCTGTGGCAGGCACAATCTGTTGGTGTCAGGAGAGGTGAAAACACATGGCGACAAATGCAGTAGGTGGCTCGCATGGCGCGCGAGAAAAGGAAAAGATTCCCCTGACCCGCGAAGGGTACGAGGAGAAGAAGAAGCGCCTCCAATTCCTCATCACAGAGCGCCGCCCGCAGGTCGCCGATTACATCCACGAGGCCAAAGAGGCCGGTGACATCAGCGAGAGCAGCGCCTATGAGGATGCCAAGAACGTGCAGGCGCTGGTCGAGGGCGAGATTCAGGAGCTACAGGCGCTGCTCGACAACGCCGTGATCCTGGAGGCGCCCGATCAGGCCGACGGCAAGAA
>JAICVT010000303.1 GCA_025935235.1 Ktedonobacterales bacterium
GACACATGGCTGAAGAGAACTTCACACTCACGACGTTCTACGACTCGTGGAAGCAGTATCAGCAGCACATCAAAGACTCGCTCGCGCCGCTCACCGCCGAGCAGCTCACGCTTCGCGCCGCGCCGAACCTGCGCTCCATCGGCGAGAACGCCGCGCACATCATCGGCTGCCGCGCCGGATGGTTCACCCACGTCCTGGGCGAGGACTGCGGCCCGGAGGTGAAGGCGATCGCAAGCTGGGATGAGTCAGACGCTCGCACAGCCGCCGAGCTGGTTGAAGGCCTCGACCGCACCTGGCAATGCATGGCCGATTGCCTGGCCCGCTGGAGTTCCGCCGACATGCAGCAGACCTTCCCCGACGACTGGGATGGCAAGATCGTCCAGTTGTCGCGCGCCTGGATTGTCTGGCATGTGCTCGAACACGACCTGCATCACGGTGGTGAACTCTCGCTCACCCTCGGCATGCACGGGCTTCAGGCGGATTTCCCCGGCTGAGGCCCTGGCGCGTGTGCGGCGGCGACCGTGGCAGCAGGCGCCGCCGCTTGCAGTCGCATGCGGATGCCGTTGCGCATGCGCAGGGTGACGCGCGGGCGCGGCTCGACCGGCCACCCCGCGACCACACGCGGCGTGAAGCGTTGCAGCATCGTCGCCAGCAGCAGGCGCGCCTCCATCTCGGCCAGCGGCATGCCGATGCAGATGCGTGGGCCAGCGCCGAACGGGAAGTAGGCGCCGCGTGGGAGCTGCTGGCGGAACTCTGGCGTCCAGCGCTCCGGGCGGAACGTCTCCGGGTCGCCCCAGACCTCCGGCAGATGATGGATGACCCACTGGCTGATGATGGCACGTGTGCCAGCAGGGAAGTGGTAGCCGCCCAGCTCGAACGGCTCCAGCGCGGTGCGGTTCACCGTCCATGCGGGCGGGTAGACGCGCATCGCCTCGGAGATGACCGCATCGAGGTAGGGGAGCTGCGGCAGGTCCGCCGCCGTCGCCGTGCGCCCACCCAGGACCTCGCTCACCTCCGCGCGCAGCTTGTCGTATGTGTCGGGATTGCGCGCGAGCAGATAGAAGGTCCACGCCAGCGCGTTCGAGGTTGTCTCGTGTCCCGCCGCGATCAGCGTCATCGCCTGGTCGCGCAGCTGCACATCGCTCATCGGCGCGCCATCCTCGTCGCGCGCCTCCAGCAGCATCGAGAGCACATCGCCGTGGTCGCGTCCCCCGGCGCGGCGCTGCGCGATCAGGCCATAGACAAACTCGTCGAGGCTGGCCCGCGCCGCCTGCGCCCGCTTGATCGGCCCCACATTCAGCCTGGCGAGCGCCTCGCTCAGTGGCCCCGGACGGTTGTTCTCCACCACCGTCGTGAAGAGCTGGCTGATCGCGGTTCCCTGCTCTTGCAGGTCAACATCGAAGAGCGCCTGCACGATGATGCGCAGCGTCAATTCTTGCACCGCCTGCGCCATATCCAGTTCGTCGCCCACCTGCCAGCGGTCGAGCATCTGCTGCGTCTGGCTGGTCATCGTCGCGGCGTAGGATTCCACCCGCTTGCGATGGAATGCGGGCTGCACGAGCCGCCGCTGCCGTCGGTGGACCTCGCCATCGGTCGTCAGCAGCGCGTCGCCGAGAAATCGCTTGAGCAGATCGCGGCTGGCGCCCGACGAGAAGTTCTGCGCGTGGTCCACCAGAAAGTAGTAGGCGTAGTCGGGGCGCGAGAAGAGGACGACATCGCGCCCCAGCATCCGCACGCGCGCGATGTCGCCATAGCTGCGCCGCACACTCGTGAGGAAGGTCAGCGGGTCGCGCTGGAAGGCCAGCAGCGTGTTGATGCCCCAGCGCCCGCCGGGACCTGGCGGCAGCGTGTGTGTGGTTGTCATTGGTGGATTCTTCTCCTTTGGCGGCACGCGCTGTCAGGCGGTTGGCGTCTGGCCCCACAGCGCGGCGGTGAGGTAGTGAGTCATGGTCTCGATCAGCGCGTCAAGGGTGAGGCGGCTAGGGCTTTGCGCGCCACCATCTTCCCGCGCGTCGTGCATATCATGCGTGTCGTGCGAGTCCTGGGCCAGCCACCAGAGCGCGCTGCGCGAGAGCGCGACGACGCTGGCTAGCGCCACAGGCTGCGCAGGATAGGGATATGGCGCGGGCTGCGCATGGTCGCTGGCGCTCGCGTGCGCCTCGGCCAGTTGCTCGGCCAGCGCCTCAGCGAATTGCTCCTGCAACTCGCGCCCCAGCCCAATGCCCGCCTGTCCGCCAGTGAACATCACCAGAAACAACTCGCGGTTGCGCTCGGCGAAGTGGCAGTAGACGCGCACGGCGACCTGCGTCAGCTCCCACCACGGCGCGTCGCGCTCCAGCGCCTCGGCCCGCGCCTGGCTTAGTAGCCGCGCCATCTGGCCAAAGCCATCGGCCACCACCGCGCGATAGGCCTCTTCCTTCGTGGCGAAATGCAGGTAGAACGTACCGAAGCCGACATCCGCCGCGCCGGTGATCTGCGCGATGGTAGCGCTCTCCAGGCCCTCTCGCGCAAAGACGCTGCGCGCTGCCCGCAGCAGCCGCCGCCGTGTCTCGGACTTGCGCCGCGCGCCACGAGTCGGCGCCGCGTCCTCGCGCCGCGCCAGATCGCCGAGGCTGCTCATGTTCATGCCATCGCTCCATTCACTGACACTCGTATCAATTATGATAATCACGTCAGTTATTGAAGTCAAGAGGGGATTTGGGCGGCTGGCGGTGATGATGTTTTACCTGTTGACCGAAGGATTGCGCGGCGCGACGGCTGGCGGGTAAACCCGCCCCTATGGGCGGCCTGCGGGCCGCCGCGAAGCCTGCCTGCGCAGGCTGGGAACGGACCGCCGAACCCAGGCTGCGCAGGCGGCCTGCGGACCCTTCGCTGCGGCTTTCACCCGCCGGATGGTGTTAGTTGCTGGAGACAGGCGGCGATGTGGGCTATACTCATCAACATTGGGATAGAACAGGTGGTCGCGCTCAGGTCAACGCAGGCCAACGCAGGCCAGGGCAGGAGGGATCGTCATGCAGCAGCCGCACGCAGCGCCGGGACCAGACGCCCAGGCGCTGATCGAGCGCGCACGACGCATTCTGCGGCATGAGCAGCGCACCGGCCACGAAGACGCCGCCGTCAAGCCGGGCGGCCTCGAATCATTCCTCACGCGCTGGGCTGAGGATTGGAGCGAGCAGGTGCGCGGCGCGCCTACAGAGTCGCTTGCGCAGGCGGTGGCGCGCCAGCTCAGCGGCTATCGCGCGCTCGACCCGATGCAGCGCACCGCCAGAGTGCGCGCGGCGCTTGCCCTGCTCGATGGCGCCGCGCCGCGCACGCCTGATGCCGCTCGCCCAGCCGACACGCGCCCCGCGTCATCCCCCGCGTCATCACCAACTCCATCAGCCACGCCGCGCCCCGTCACGCCTCCCGCTCCGCAGCGCACACTGCGCCCAGCGCGCCCAGCGCCGCCCGTGCGCGAGGGCGAGTGGCCACTGGCTGCGCCGCCGCAGAAGCCGCCAGAGCTGCGCCGCACATCCATCGCCGCCACGCGCCCGTCGCGCCCCGAAGACGCCTATCTGCTGGAGGCGCCTGTCACTGGCATCCCCGGCGTCGGGCAGACACAGGCGATGCGGCTGGGGCGGCTGGGCATCGAGACGGTGCGCGACCTGCTCTTCACCTTTCCGCGCGAGCATCGCGACTATAGCAAACTGACCAAGATCAACCAGGCGCCCTTCGATGAGGTCTGCACCGTGATGGGGCTGATCTGGGAGGTCGAGACCAAGCGCAACGGCCCACGCACCCGCACCACCGCGCGCATCTCCGACGAGACGGGCGCTGTGCGCGCGATCTGGTTCAACCAGCACTATTTGCAAAAGCAGTTGACTCCTGGCTCGTATATCGTGATGACCGGCATGAAGCAGCGTTTTGGCAACTCAGTGCAGTTCAGCGTGCGCAGCCACGAGCTGCCAGAGCAGGGCGACCTGATCAATACGGGCCGCCTTACGCCGGTCTATCCGCTGACCGAGGGCCTCAACCCCAAGGCGATGCGCAAATTCGCCAAGTGGGCGGTGGACCACTGCGCGCCATTCATCACCGACTACGTTCCCGCCGCCATCCGTGCGCGCGCCGGACTGGAGCCGCTGCCGGAGGCCGTCGCGCAGATGCACTTCCCCGACGGCTACGACGAGCTACACGCCGCCCAGCGCCGCCTGGCCTTCGATGAACTCTTCCTGATTCAACTTGGCATGCTGACCCGCCGCGCCAACTGGCAGGATGGTCCACCCGCGCCCGCGCTACCCGCGCCCGCCGCGCTGATCTTCGATCAGCCAGACCTGACTGCCGAGCTTGAACTGCTGGACGGCGCCGCTGAGGGCGAGGAGATAGCGCCAACGCTGCCACAAACGGGCCTCTGGCCGCTGACGGCGACCTGCTTCGAGGCAACGCTGCCATTCCGCTTCACCGGGGCGCAGCGCCGCGCCATTCATGAGATTCTGGCCGACCTGGCGACGATCAAGCCGATGAGCCGCCTGCTGCAAGGCGATGTCGGCTCTGGCAAGACGGTGGTGGCCGCCGCTGCGCTGCTGGCCGCCGCCGCCAATGGCTACCAGGGTGCGCTGCTGGCCCCAACCGAGATTCTGGCCGAGCAGCACTATCGCGGCCTGGCGCCGCTGCTGGAGCCGTTCGGCCTGCTGAGCGTGCTGCTGACTGGCGGCATGCGGGCGAAGGAGCGCGCCGCCGCGCGCGATGCGTTGGCCAGCGGGCAGGCCGCCGTCGCCATCGGCACGCATGCGCTGATTCAGGACGACGTGACCTACAAGCGGCTGGGCGTGGCGATTGTGGACGAGCAGCATCGCTTTGGCGTGGAGCAGCGCGACGCCCTGCGCCACAAGGGCAGCCATCCGCACATGCTGGTGATGACCGCGACGCCGATCCCGCGCACACTCGCGCTGACGCTCTACGGTGATCTGGATGTCTCGACGCTGGACGAGCTACCAGCCGGTCGCCAGCCAATCATCACGCGCTGGCGCTCAGGCGGGCAGCGGCAGGAGGCCTATCGCCTGGTCGAGCGCGAGGTGGAGCAGGGGCGCCAGGCCTACATCATCTGCCCACTGGTTGAGGAGTCCGAGGCGCTGGAGGCGAAGTCGGCGGTGGCGGAGTATGAGCGGCTGCGCACGCAGGTCTTCCCGCATTTGCGGCTGGGCCTGGCGCACGGCCAGCTGCGCCCAGCGGAGAAAGACCGCGTGATGCGCCAGTTCCGCGATGGCGAGATTGATGTGCTGGTGGCGACGGCGGTGGTCGAGGTGGGCGTGGACGTGCCAAACGCCACCGTCATGCTGATCGAAGACGCCGACCGCTTCGGCCTCTCCCAGTTGCATCAGTTCCGGGGGCGTGTCGGGCGTGGTTCGCAGCAATCGTATTGCTACCTGCTGAGCAAAGAGGCCAGCGCCA
>JAICVT010000560.1 GCA_025935235.1 Ktedonobacterales bacterium
ATAATGGTGTACGATAGCGCCAACTCAGCATCGCGTATGCTTGCGGCGCGCTTGCTCGGCGCCACCCGCGACGAACCCAACCTTCCCAACATTCCAGGGGCCAGCCAACGTGCGAAACATTTGGGGTGATCGTTCGCTCCAACCGAATATGGACGAGTGGACGACACAATCTCTGACCACCGGCAGTCTGGAAGGCGTCTCGCTTCCCGGCTTCGGCGCGCAGCCCCAGCACGGGGCCACCGTGACCGGCCAGGAAACGGCGCTGATTGCCCGCGCCCGCGATGGCGACCAGGACGCCTTTGGCGTGCTGGTGCGGCTGCATCAGCGGCAGGTCTATAACCTTGCCCTGCGCATGCTGCGCGACCCTGAGGAGGCCAGCGAAGCGGCGCAGGAGGTCTTCCTGGCCGCCTGGCAAGGCTTGCGCCACTTCCGCGAGGAGGCGCGCTTCTCGACCTGGCTCTATCGCATCGCCTATCGCCACTGCCTGAAGGTCGCGGAGAGCCGTCGTCGCGACGACGCCACGCGCGCCGAGCTGGCGGCGGAAGCGACCCGCGCCCAGCGGCCAGAGTCGGTGATGACCACCACCCTCGCCCGCGACGCCGAGGCGCAGGTGCGCGAGGCCGTGCGCGCCGAGATCGCCCTGCTGCCGCCGAAATATCGCGCCGCGCTGATCTTGCGCCACATCCAGGAGCTGAGCTATGAAGAGATCGCCGAGGTCATGCGCGCGCCGATTGGCACGGTAAAGACACAACTCTTCCGCGCACGTGCGATGCTCAAAGAACGGCTGAGCGATCTGGAGCGCGCACGCGACGAAGGAATCGCCCGCGCAGATGACCTGCGGACGGGCTGGCAGGCAAGCCTGGAGGCCAGTGTGCGCAGCCTTTTTGACCATGGGGCTGAGCCGACAAGTGGGGAGGGGCGGCCATGAAGTGCGTACACGCAAGCAAGTGGATGAGCCTCTATGTGGATGGTAGGCTCGATCTGCGGCGGCTGGGGCGGCTGGAGCAACATCTGACGCTCTGCCCGCAATGCCGACGCGATCTGGCGCGGCTGCGGCTGATGCAGGTGGCGCTGCACGAAGAGCCGCTGGTGGATGAGCCAGCAGGCCTGACCGAGCATGTCATGCGCCGCATCTCAGCCTATGAAGCGCAGCGAGCGAGCGACGCAGCGAAGGCGCGGCAACGCGCGGCGGCGCGGGCGGCTGAACGCCAGGCGCAACACGCGCAGGGATGGCGAGCGATCGGTGTGCGGCGCGCGCTGGCAGTGGTGACTGCTTTGGTGGCGCTGATCGCCTGGGCGCAAATGACGCATCCAGCCGCGCTTGTGGATGTCGCCGGGCGCCTCGGCCCCAATCTGCTGCAATTGCTTGTGACGCCCGGCCCCTACCAGATCGCCTGGAGCGTCTGGATCGGCGGCATCGCGCTGGCGCTGGGCATATTCACCTGGTTCGCGCGCAATGACGCCGCCGAAGAGTGGCGCCGCGCGCTGGCCGAGCGCCTCCCCCAACTGTGGTAGCTGACGGGCCACGCAGGCGTCAGGTATGCTACACTCGCAGTGATGTCCGGCTACAGACACACAGCCAGGCGCGCCACAGGCTGGCGCGCTCGGCGTGTCGGCCTTGAGTTTGCCTGAGCGAGCGCCGCGCGGCGTCTGGCCTGGGTGGGCCGGGAGAGCGAGGAACGACGCAATGCGAGCCGCTACGCCAGACCAGAGAATCGCTGGATCCGCTGCCTCCGCCACGCCCCCCACTGGCCTGGCCGTGCGCCTGCCGCAGTGGATGTTTCCGCTGGTGACGGTGGTCTCGCTGCTGCTCGGCGCGACCTCGATTGTACGCGGCACGCGCGGCGTCGCGACTATCAGTGATAGCGACCTGACGAACTTCTTCCTCAAATCCGCAGACTACATCCTGCGCGGCGACCCCTGGCATATGTACGCCGTGCGCGCGTTGGGCGGCTACCCCAACTATAATCCGCCGCTGAGCATGTTTCTGCTGGCTCCGCTGCTGGGCCTCGCACGCGCGCTAGGCTTCACGGCCAACTATGGCGAGCAGATCACCTTTGTAA
>JAICVT010000573.1 GCA_025935235.1 Ktedonobacterales bacterium
GAAACGCAGCGGTCTCCTGGCCCAGCGCGAAGGCCAGCGCGCACAGCACACAGAGCGTCGCCAGCACTTTCAGCGTGCGCGAGCGCGCGAATGGACGAGTGTGGGCCATGTGATGGCATCCTCCCTGAAGGCCACACACACGCAGAGCTTCCTGCTCATGGTGTGGAGCGTGTCATCGCGAGAGCAAGCTCGCAAGAGCGGCGCCAGCGAGTCGGCCAGCCCGGCGGTTAAAGCCGCGCCCGCAGGCGGCATGCCGCCACAAGACCCGCCTGCGCGGGTCCTCAGACTCCCCCTGCGTTCCCGCGTCCGCACAGGCGGACGTGGTGGGCCGCCAGGCCCTTCAGGCGCGGTTTTAACCGCTGGCCGCCTTAGAGTCGCTCGATGACGCTGGCGATGCCCTGCCCCACACCGATGCACATCGTCGCCAGGCCATAGCGCCCGCCCCGGCGCCCCAGCTCGTGCGTGAGGGTGGTCACCAGCCGCGCGCCCGAAGCCCCCAGCGGATGCCCCAGCGCGATGGCGCCGCCGTTGACGTTGACGCGCTCGGCGTCCAGACCCAGTTCGCGCATGCAGGGGATGGACTGCGCCGCGAAGGCTTCGTTCAGCTCGATCAGGTCGAGGTCGTCAGCGCGCAGGCCCGCGCGCTCCAGCGCTTTGCGCGAGGCCGGAATCGGCCCCAGGCCCATCACCGCCGGGTCTACCCCCGCCACCGCGCCGACCACGATGCGCGCCAGCGGCTGTGCGCCGTGCGCCTCGGCCCAGCGCCGCGAGGCCACCACCAGCGCCGCCGCGCCATCGTTGACGCCCGAGGAGTTGCCCGCCGTCACCGAGCCATCCTTCCGGAAGACCGGCTTCAGCTTCGCCAGCTTCTCTAGCGACGAATCGCGGCGCGGCTGCTCGTCGTCCTTCACTGTGACCGTCTCGCCCTTGCCGGCGGGCGCCTCCACGGGAACGATCTCCTCGGCCAGCCGCCCGGCGTCCATCGCGGCGATGGCGCGCTGCTGGCTGCGCAGGGCGAATTCGTCTTGCTCCTCGCGGCTGATGTGGCAGCGCTCGGCGACATTCTCCGCCGTCTCGCCCATGCTGAAGGGCTGATGCAGCGCCGCCAGCTTCGGGTTGACGAAGCGCCAGCCGAGCGTCGTATCTTGCAGGGTCTGAGCGCCGCGCGCGAAGGCCGATGAAGGCTTGCCCAGCACATAGGGCGCGCGGGTCATGCTCTCGACGCCGCCCGCGACGAAGACTTGCCCCTCACCCAGCTTGATGGCGTTGGCGGCGGTGAGGATGGCCTGCATGCCAGAACCGCAGAGCCGGTTGATGGTCTGCCCAGCCACCGCGATCGGCAGCCCCGCCAGCAGCAGCGCCATGCGCGCGACGTTGCGGTTGTCTTCGCCTGCCTGGTTGGCGCAACCCAGCGCGACATCTTCCAGATCGGCCTCGATGCGCTCGCGGTCGACGCCCACGCGGCGTAGCGCCTCGGCGATGGCCGCCGCAGCGAGGTCATCTGGCCGCACACCGCTCAGGGCGCCGCCATAGCGCCCAAACGGCGTTCGCACGGCGGAGAGGATGACCGCCTCATCCGCCGCTCCGGTGATATTCGCCATGATGTGGTTCCTCTCTGGCTGCTTCTGGCTTTGCGCGGCGTGGCGCGCCCCCACCCCCAGCCCCTCCCCCGCTGCGCGGGGGAGGGGAGCTATTGGCGTCGCGCACGACAACGCTCCTGCTCCCTCTCCCCCTGGGAGAGGGTTGGGGTGAGGGTTCGCTCCTCGCTACTTGCCCTTGAAATCGGCCTTGCGCTTGGCCATGAAGGCGGCCATGCCTTCCTTCTGGTCTTCGGTGGAGAAGAGCAGCGCGAAGACACGCTTCTCGTAGGCCAGCCCGGC
>JAICVT010000310.1 GCA_025935235.1 Ktedonobacterales bacterium
CGGCATCAGCGGCAACCACGACACTCCGCGCATGCAGACCGAGCATGGCGGCGAGTCTCCCCAGCAGGTCTACGCCGCGCTCGACGAGCTGCGCTACTTCGCCAGCGCCGAGACGCTGGAGCCGCAGGTCATCGCGCTGGGCGGGCTGCGTGTCGCGGTGGTCGGGCTGAGCAATAACCCCGTCGCCGCGCCGGGCAGCGATCCGCTGGCCAACGCGACCTGGAGCGCGGACGCCGAGCGCGCGCTGGCTGAGGCCGATGTGGCGCTGCTGATCGCGCACGCCGCCATCGAGGGGCTGGCGCGGCCCAACGAGGGTGAGCGAACCATCGCGCAGGCCAGCCTGAAGGCGCTGCCCGAGCAGGTGCGTCTGGTAGTGGCAGGCCACATCCACCGCTTCGCGCGCCAGCGCATCGGCGACTGCGAGGTGGTGGTGGTCGGCGCGACGGAGCGTATGGAGTTTGGCGCGCAGGCGGGCGAGGCGGGCTTCGCCTGGGCCGAGCTGGCGCGTGATGGCGTGCGGCGCGTGGAACACATCCGCACCGAGGAGCAGCCGCGCGCTGAGATCACAATCCACACTAGCAGTCTGTGGCCCGCTGGCGACGACGCGCCCGACGCGCCCGACGCGCCCGGCGTGAATGGTGTGAATGGTGTGAATGGTGTGAATGGTGTGAATGGCGCGCGGTCCGACCAGCCCCACGACCAGCCCCACGACCAGCGCCAGGTCGAAAGGGCGGAGCAGCGCCACGCGCTCGACGTCATCCGCGGCGAGCTGGAGGCGGTCTGCACGCCACAGACGATGGCGCGCCTGAAACTGAGCGGCCCGCTCAGCCGCGAGCAATATCACCAGCTCGCGCTGCGCGAGGTGATCACCCTGGGACAGCAGCGCGCCTTCTCGCTGGATGTGGATACGAGTGGCCTGACGCTGGTGGAGCGCGCGTTCGCGCTGCCCGATCTGGGATCGCAAGCCGAGGCGCTCTCGCCCGCCGAGATGATCGCGCGGGTGGTGGAGGAGACGCTCAGTCATCACGAGCATGGCGAGACGATTGACTTCGAGCCAGCTGATCTGCGTGCGGCGAGTGATCTGCTGCTGGCGCGGCTGCGGGCCAGCGGCGCGGAGGGAGCCTGACGCATGATAACGCTCAAACGCCTTACTGTTCCGGCGCTCAAGCATCTGCGCGATGTTGATCTGTGGCTGCCTCGGCGCGGCGCGACCCTGATCGAGGGCGCCAACGAATCGGGCAAGTCAACGCTCTTCGAGGCGATCTATTTCGCGCTCTACGGGCGACCGCTGGTGGGCGAAGAGCCGGGCAAAGCGACCCTCTCGGCGCTGCTCCCACACGATGGCCAGCAGGCGCAGGTGACGCTGGCGCTGATGTCGGGCGAGACCGAGCTGGACGTGACCCGCACGCTGACCCGCGCACGGAGCGGCGGCCCAGCCTCGGAGGCGACGCTGGTGGTGCGCCAGCCCGGCCAGCGAGAGGAGCGCATCAGCGCGGTCAGCGCCGTCAACGAGCGCATCCTGGCGGAGCTGCGCGGGCTGGACGGCGAGACCCTGCGCAATTCGTGCTTCATGGAGCAGAAGGGCCTCGACCGGTTGGAATCGCTGCGCCGCGACGAGCGCGAGGAGGCCATCTCGCGCCTGCTGGGGCTGGAGCGGCTGGTCGCGGTTGAGCGCGCGCTGGCGCCCAGCGCCGAAGAGCGCCGACGGGTGGAGCGGCTGCGCGAGCAGGCGCGCGTGGCCAGCCAGCGGCGGCGGCTGCGCGAGGCCACCGCGCATGAAGGCGCCGTGGCGCAGCGCCTGCAAGCGGCGGAGATGCGCGCGTGGCTCGACCAGCGCGATACCCTGGTCGCACGGATGGACGTCCTGGCGGAGAACGAGTTGCGGCTGACCCGCGAACTGAAGGATCAGGAGGCGCTGCTGGCGCGCATAGATGCCCTGCGCTCCGCCGCAGCGCGGCTGGCTGAGGCGGAGCGGGAGCGCTGGCGCGCTCGCCAGGCCACGCAGGATACCTCGCTGCTTACCGAGCAGCTCGAGCAACTCGACGCGGTCGAAGGCGCCAGCACACCTGAAGCGCAACGTCGGCTCGAAGACATTCAGCGGCTGGAGTCTGGCCTGCGCGAGCTGGCCACGGAGCGCGCCACACTGGGCGAGGCGGATATCTTTGCCCAGCGCGCGCTAGCCGCACGCGACGCGGAACTGCGCGCGCGCAAGGCGCTCAGCGAGGCCGAGCGAGGCCGCGGCTCGACGGCCACCGCGCTGGCGCGATCGCAGGCGCGCGATGTGCTGGCCGACTGGATCCTGGCGCGCGAACGCATGGATGCGCGCGAGGGCCGTACGCAGCAGCTCGCCGCGCTGACGACCGCGCGCGGGCGCTATGCGCGCGAGGCCGCCGAGACGCGGGCGCAGTCGTGGCAGTGGCTGGCGCTGACATGGGCATCGCTCGTGATGGCGCTCATTTCGGCGGCGCTGGCGATCCGCTTCTCCATCGCCGCGCTGTGGGTGTTCGTCGCGCTGGCGGGCATCGGCGCGGTCGGGCTAGGCATTCGCTGGCGCATGGAGGTCTCGGCCAGCCGCGCCCACAAGTGGAAGGCCATCGAGGCCGAAGACACCATCTCGACAGTCCATGTCGAGGCTAATCTCGCCCAGCGCCTCCGCAGCGACGAGCTGGCGCGGCTGGAGGCGCGGCTGCGCGCGGCGGGCGTGCCGATCCCCGCCAGCGCCGAAGAAGGCGAGGCGCTGCTGGAGGGCCTGCCTCATCCCACCAATGGCGCCGAGGTGGAGTCGCAAGCGCGCGATGCGGAGTCGCTAGCGGCGCGCGCGCGGCTCGATCTGGAGCGCGCCCTGGGCGACGCGGATGGCGCGCATGCCGCGCTGCGCAACCTTGGCTTCGACGCCGACCAGGCGCCCCAGATTCGGCAGCGCTTGCAAGAGATCGAGGCGCAGGAGAACGAACTGACTGGCGAGGCGCGCGAGCTGGGCCTGCCCGACGAGCTATCCGCGCTGACCGCCGCGCGCGGCGCCGCCGAGATGACGCTCTCGAAACTGGTGGAGAGCATGGACAGCCGCGACGAACTGCACACGCGCCTGGTGGAGAGCGCCGAGAGCCTGCATGAGTTGCTGCAATCGTGGGCTGGCGCGCTCGAAGCCGTCGCCCACGACCTCACCGCGCAGGGCGTCATCGAGAGCTTCGCGCTGCCAGAGCCGCTGGAGACACGCGCGCTGGAGGACTTGCATGTGCGGCTGGGCGAGCGAGTCCAGCAGGCCCTCGCGCATGATGATGAACCCGCCGCCCGCGCGCGCCTGGGTGGGCTGATCGCCGAGCGCGAGCGGCTCTCAGCTCAGAGCGATGAGACTTGCGACGATCACAGCCAACTACGCGAGCGGATTCGCGCCCGGCTGACCGACCTGGGCCAGACGGCGCGGGGCGACGAATCGCTAACGACGCTGATGCAGTCGTGGCCGCTGCTGGGTGATGTCACAGCCGCCGACCTGGAACAGTTGCGGGCCGAGCACGACAACGCGCATCTGACCACCTATCACACCGAGCAGCTCGCCGCCGAGAGCGCCACCGCGTTCGATAGCGCCCCGCTGGATGAAGATGACCTGCGGGCGCAACTGGCCGCCGCCGAGCGCGACCTGCGCGTGCGCGAGATGGCCTGCGACCTGGCCAGTGAGACGCGCGCACGCATCATCCGCCGCGCCCTGCCTGAGACGGAGATCTACATGCGCGCCATCCTGCCAGAGCTGACGGCGGGCCGCTACCACGATGTGACGCTGCTGCGCGAGGATGGCTCCGGCGCGGGCAGCGAGACAGACATCGCCATCCGCATGTGGGATCAGGCGGCTGGGCGCTACGTGCGCAAGCATCTCTTCTCAGGCGGCGCGCGCGATCAGGCCTCGCTGGCGCTGCGGCTGGCCTTCGCGCTGGCCACGCTGCCCAAGGAGTTGGGCGCGATCCCCGGCTTCATCTTCTTGGATGAGCCGCTCAGCGCGTTCGACGAAGAGCGCTCGCTGGCGCTGACGCGCGTGCTGACGACCGGAGCCATCGCCGAGGCGTTCGCGCAGGTGTTCCTGATCTCGCACAGCCAGGTGATCGAGCCAGACGCCTTCGACTATCACCTGCGCATGGATGCCGGGCGCGTCGCTGAATCCACCCTGCCGAGCGGCGCGCTGGCTCAGGCGCTGTGGCTGGCCGAATCGGAGGTCGGCGCTGGCGCACATGCGCGCGCGCTGGCCTGAGCGCCCCCTGGAGCAATCGCCTTGTGGCTCGCCTCTGCCGCACAGCAGGGGGGATCGCGCCTGTCTCATCACGCTATACCTTGCGCGCCTGCTCACTCGCGCTGTAGAGTGATCAGCGAATGGCGTGGCGCGGACAGGATGACGTTTGAGCGCGGGAGGAGGCGGGCCATGACGACGCCATATCCATCGTATCCTTCATATCCCTTCGACACAGCGGCGACCCCCGATATTGACCTTGCGACCGTGCGCAGCGAGGGCCGCATCGGCATCGCCTATAGCGGGGGTGGCGACCGCATCGCCGTCCATCTGGGCATCGTGCGGGCGTTCATCGAGACGGGCATCATACCGCAGCGCATCGCCGGAGCCAGCGCGGGCGCCTTCGCCAGCGTCTTTCACGCGCTCGACCCCAGCGCGACGACCTATCTCCCGCTGGCCATCTCGACCGTCCAGCGGGCGCTGCCGCTCTTGCGGCCATCGCGCCTGGGGCTGGTCTTCCGGCTGTTTCCCTCGCTCCTCAAGGGGTTGCTCTTCGGCGCGGCGGCGATTGACCTGCAAAGCCTGAACACCAATGATCGCATCAAGCGCCTGCTCAAGCGCCGGCTGCCGATACAGACCTTCAGCCAGTTGCGAGTCCCTGTCAGCATCGCTGCCACCAACCTGTTGAATGGCTCTGAGGCGTGGTTCGAGCATGACGACGTTGAGTTGATCGCGGCGCTGCTGGCCTCGGCGGCCATCCCCGGCCTGTTCCCGCCCGTCAAAATCGCGAATCAGTTCTACGTGGATGGCACGATCGCGGACAACCTGCCGCTATTCCATCTGGCGGAGCAGGGGTGCGCAATCATCTACGCCTGCAACGTCGGCTTCGCCGGGCAGACCCGCACGCCGCCCAGGAATCTGCTCGACATCCTGATCCAGAGCGAGAGCATCGGCCAGTTCGTGGCCGACACGCGCGAGCAGGAAATCCTCGCGTTGCGCTATCCGCAGATCAAGGTGATTCCGGTGCGGCCACAAGTCGCGCTGGACTCGCTGCCCAGCGAGATCGAACCAGAGGATGTGCCAGGCATCGTGGATACCGCCGCTACGGA
>JAICVT010000251.1 GCA_025935235.1 Ktedonobacterales bacterium
AGCAGGTCTTGAGCAGCCCGCAGGCGCAGCACATCGGCCTCGTGCGCGAACTGGAGCATCCGACGACAGGCGTAGTGCGAGTAGTGGATACGCCGCTGCATCTCTCCGAGACGCCCGCTACGCTGCGGCTGGCCCCGCCAACCCTCGGCCAGCACACGGCGGAGGTGTTGGCCGAGCTGGGCTACGACGCTGCGACCATCGCCGCCTGGCGCGTCGACGGCACAGCGGTGTAAACCATCTGGCGGTTGTAACCGCACATGGGTGAGCCACGGCGGGGCCGCGAAGCTCGGCTCCGTCTGCCGCCCGCGCGGACTCACTCGATCCCCATCCATGCCAATCTCTCTCTTCTTCCTCGCCGCACTCATCCAGACGTGCGCCTGTCCGTGTACATGTTGGTGGCCCGGACAATGAGCGTCAACACAGTGTCGGCGGCTGGCCCGCCACACGAGAGGAGCGCACGATGGGTGATAGGACAGAAGACGGACAGGTGAGCCAGGTTGACAGCGAGCGCGCGGAAAACCTGCTGAAGTCGAGCGAGCTGTTCCGCGCGACCAGCACGCGCCGCACGTTCATGTCGCGGCTGATGGCGGCTGGTGGTGGGGTGGCGCTGGGCGCGGGCGTGGGCGGCGGGCTGCTGTTCCGCAATGGCGCTGGCGCGGTCGTCCACGCCGATGGCGTTGATCCGGTGGTCGCGTTCGGCAACGCCGCTGTGGGCGCTGAGCGCATCGCCGTGGCGTTCTATGCGAATGCGCTGGGGCAAAGCTCGGCCTATGGTGTGGCCAGCGACGAGGCAATGGGGACACTGCTCAATAGCAGCCACCGCGACTACTTCCGCGCGGCGCGCCAGCAGGAGCAGGATCACCAGGATACGCTGGTCAGCCTGGGACTGTCGTTCCCCTACAGCGTCTTTGGCTTCCCATCTGGCACGTTCAATAGCGCCAGCGCCATGCTGGCATTGGGCGAGAAGCTGGAGAACATCTTCATTGGCGCCTACCTCGGCGCGATCAAGGCGGCGGCCAGCGAGACTAACACCTTCATCGCCGAAGCGGCGGCGCAGATCCTCGGCATCGAGTGCGAGCATCGCGTGCTGATCCGCGACATCGCGGGCGATGATCCGCCCAACAATCGCGTCTTCGAGGGCAACCTCTCGTCAAACGGCTCGACGGTCTACGCCACCGCCAACGACGCCGTCAACGCGCTGCTGGCGTTGGGCATCACGGTCGTCAGCTAACCGCTGGCGCGATCGCGCTCGCTTCCTCCCGGACCAGGCGAGCGACCAGTGGCGACCACCCCCCGATACGACGCCTCCTCGCCTATGCGCGCCATCGCGTAGGCGAGGAGGCGCCGCTGTGTGTGGATAGCGGTTGGCCCGGCGGTTGAAACCGCGCCTGAAGGGCCTTTCGGCCCACAAGACCCGCCTGCGCGGGTCCGCCTACATCCCAAGGGCGCAGATTCAGCCGCCAGACGCTTCGGTTGTCCAGCGCTGGGCGAGCGCGTCCAGGCGGGCCAGCTCGTCGAGGTAAATGCGGCGCATGGTGGGCGCGAGCAGCGGCGTCAGCAGCCGCTCGATGGCGCCGCGCAGGCCGCCCTGGCCGCGCTGGACCGTGCTGATGTGGACCTGCGTGCGCTGGCCATCATCCAGCGGCGTCAGGGTGAAGGTCGTCACGGACGCGCTGTCTGGCTCACTCTCCACCAGCGTTCGGCCGGGGTCGGGCGCGCTGACGACGTGGCGCACGGCGCGGTTAGCTCCCGCCACGTGAAACGTGAACGTCATCACGGTTCCTGCGCCCTTGCCGCCCTCCACCACGCGGAAATCGCTGAAGGCTCCCGGCGGCAGGATATTCGGATGCCCGTTCCGGTAGTCGGTCAGAATGTCCCAGACCACCGCTGGCCGCGCCTGAATCGGCGCCGACGCCTCAAATGTGATGCCCTGGCTGGCGTTTTGCGCTGCCATCGTCGCTCTCCCCTCCCGTTGCGCCCTCACCCGCCAGCAACCCCTGCCGCTGCATCCACCCTCCCTGACACCGCCAACCCCTGCCGCGCGTTCCCCTCCCTGAAGGGGAGGGGGCAGGGGGAGAGGTCCCACACACGACCAGCGGCCCCGCTCTCACCACGCGAGCGATGAGTCGGGGCCGCCATGTCTCCAGTTCCCCCCTCCCCTCGCAGGGAGGGGGTTAGGGGGCGAGGTCGCCGTCAGGCCAGCTCGGCCATCAGCTTGTCGAGCGTCTCGCGCGGTGGGCGCAGCTTCGACTCGTCGAGGCTGGCCAGCGGCGCATCAGGCAGATGCTCCAGCTCGCCAAGGCTGGGGCGCTTCTCGTCAATGTAAATCAGCCCGGTAATGAACTCCTGCTTCTGCTGGGCGTCTTCCAGCAGGCGCATGGCGGCGTAGCGATCGGTCGGATCATGCTTGCCGTCGAGCTTGCGCAGGCGGACTTTCGAGCCATTCGGCATCGTCACATCCACCGTCTCGCCCTCGGCATAGTCCACCGTGATCTCCTGGCGCGGCGGGATGTAGGTGAACTCGTTGATGATCTCCTCGTGCGCCTTGCCCCAGGCGTAGCTCTTGGTGGAATCCTCGGCGTCGTTGAACGAGACACACGGGCTGATGATGTCGAGCACGGCCGTGCCGTTGTGGCTCAGCGCCGCCTTCAGCAACTGCTCCACCTGGCGCGGATCGCCCGCGAAGCTGCGAGCCACGAAGCCGCAGTCGGCCACCAGCGCCTCCAGGCAGATGTTGATCGGTGGCAGCTCGTTCAGCCCGGCGTACTTCAGCCGCTGGCCCTCATCGGCGGTGGCCGAGAACTGGCCCTTGGTCAGGCCGTACACGCCGTTGTTCTCGATGATATAGACCATCGGCACGTTGCGCCGCACCATGTGCTTGAACTGGCCCAGGCCGATGCTGCCAGTGTCGCCGTCGCCGCTGATGCCCACCGCCGCCATCAGGTGGTTGGCCAGCAGCGCGCCGGTCGCCGCCGAGGGCATGCGGCCATGCAGCCCGTTGAACCCGTGCGACTGGTTCAGGAAGTAGGCGGGCGTCTTGCTGGAGCAGCCGATGCCGCTCATCTTGATGAGGCTCGACGGCTCAATCGAGAGGTCGTACGCCACCGAGATGATGCGCGCAGAGATCGAGTCGTGGCCGCATCCCTTGCATAGCGTGGACGGTTTGCCCTTGTAGTCGTTCTTGGTCAGGCCGATGAGGTTGAATCCCCCGGTCGGTGGTTCCTGTATCGCAGCCATGAGACTTAGCGCTCCTGTTCCAGTGTGGCGATTGACCGCGAGATCCACAGCGCCGTCAGCGGCAGGCCCTCGCAGAGCGAGACCGACTGCATGTGCGCCGCGCGCGTGGGGTTCTCCGCCCGCAGAATGTTGAGCATCTGGCCATCAAAGTTGTTCTCGACCACATACAGGCGGTCGTACTTCTCGATGAAGCGCGTCGCCTCGGCAGTAGTGGGCAGCGCGCGCAGCCGCAGATAGCTGGTCTTGAGGCCAGCCGCCGCCAGCATCTCGCGCGCCTCGCGGATGGCCGGGTCGTTCGAGCCGTAGCTGATGATGCCAACCTTGGCGCCCTCCATCTCGTCCACCACGGGCGCAGGGACGAGCGTGCGGGCGAAGTCGTGCTTGCGCCGCAGCCGCTCCAGGTTGGCCTGCCACTCGTCGGGCTTCTCGGTGTACTCGGCGTGTGTGTTGTGGCCGCTGCCGCGCACGAAATAGGCGGCCAACGGATGCTTCGTGCCAGGCAGCGTGCGCGGGCCGACGCCGCTCTGGTCATCGGCGTCGCTGTAGCGCTGGAAGCCGCCCAGCCGCTCCAGATCCTCGGCGCTGAGCACCTTGCCGCGATCAAATGGCTTGTCGGGATAGGCAAACTTCTCGCTCATCCACAGATTCATGCCCAGATCGAGGTCGCTCATCACGAAGATCGGCGTTTGCAGCCGGTCGGCCAGATCAAACGCCTGCCAGCCGAAGGCGAAGCACTCCTCCATGCTGGCGGGCAGCAGCAGCACATGCCTGGTGTCGCCGTGGCCGAGGTAGTAGGCCATCAGGATGTCGCCCTGCGAGGTGCGCGTCGGCAGGCCGGTGCTCGGTCCCATCCGCTGGATGTCCCAGATGACGCAGGGGATGTCGGTGAAGTAGGCGAACCCAGCGTACTCGGTCATCAGCGAGATGCCCGGCCCAGAGGTCGAGGTCATCGCGCGGGCGCCCATCCACCCGGCGCCGATCACCATGCCAATCGCGGCCAGCTCATCCTCGGCCTGCACGATGGCATAGTTGCGGATGCCCGTGTCCTTCTCGATGCGCAACTCCTTGGCGTAATCGCCGAGCGCGTCCACCAGGCTGGTGGAGGGCGTGATCGGGTACCACGCCGCGACGCTGACGCCGCCGAAGATGGAGCCGAGCGCGCCGGCTGAGTTGCCGTTGATCAGAATCTTGCCAGCGGTCTTGTTCGAGCGCTGCACGCGGAAGGGGTCGCGCTTGGTGATGTTCTGGCGGGTGTACTCGACGGCGGCCTTGACCACGCCAAAGTTGAGATCAATCGGCTTCTGCTTGCCGTTGAAGTGCTCGGAGATGGCCTGCTCGATCTCGTTCAGGTCTATGCCCAGCAGCTCGGCCAGCGCGCCGACATAGACCATGTTGGCCACATACGGGCGCAGGTCGGCGTTGGCGCCCGAATCCTTGGCCATCTGCTGCACAGGCAGCGAGTAATAGGTGATGTCGTCGCGCGTCTCGGCCAGTTTCCACTCGGTCGGGTAGATCAACATGCCACCGGGCGCAACGCTAGCGACATCCTGCTCGGCCGTCGCTTTGTTGAGCGCGACGACCACCTCGGCGCTGTTGCGGCGGCCAACATAGCCCGCCTCGCTGACGCGGATGTGGAACCAGGTGGGCAACCCCTGGATGTTGGAGGGGAAGATGTTCTTGCCGCTGACGGGGATGCCCATGCGGAAGAGCGCGCGCACCAGGACATTATTGGCTGTCTGGCTGCCAGAGCCGTTGACCGTCGCGGCCACGATGCAGAAGTTGTTGACTCCCGCCGGGCTGACACGCAGGTCGTCAACCAGCGGACCTCGTTGTACGCTCGTGCTACTCATGAAACGCATTAGCGGCGTCGGCCTGAGCGATTCGGCAGCCGACGTCGCTCCTCCTTTCGCTAGCGCATTGCGCGCTCCGCTGACTGCTGCTGATTGCTTCAGTCGTCTATCGTACCCGCCGGGCCGCGCGGCCCACGTGTTGAAGCTATTGGGCGCTCAGAGCCGGTCGTGACCCGGCTGTGAGCAAACTGTGACGCGCTAACGACGCGCCAGGCTGTTGTCGGCGCTGGTCCACCGTGTTGTGCGTTGGGGGCCGGCGCCAATCGGCGCCGTCGCGCCACCGCGCGCCGTCGCCCGCAGAGACCGCATGTATTCGCCATGCACGGTCGCGGCCAGTCGTGGCCAGGTGTAGCTGGCTATGGCCTGCCGCAGCGGGCGTCAACCGCATCGGCGCCCTTCTATTATAGCGTATCCAGAGCGTAGCGCGGGGGAACGCCCCCACCCTCAGCCCCTCCCCTGCTGTGCAGGAGAGGGGAGCCGTAGTTTCCAACTAAACCAACGCTAGCAACGCGCGCAACCTGCCTGGTATGCGATATTTCCCTCGCCCGCTGGGAGAGGGGCAGGGGTGAGGGCCGCGCCCACCATCACTCGGCGGGCTGCTTGATCTCGACGGCGGGCGCAGCCTCGGCAGGCGCGGCTGTGAAGCTCGCGAGCGCGTGCGCGTATGCGCTGGCGGCGACGGCGCGCTGCTCGTCACTCCAGGCGACGCTGAGCGCGGTCGCGCGCTCCTGAAGTCGGCGCAGCAGCGCGGCGGCCAGCCCTGGCAGGCGCTCACGCTCGGCTCCCGAGTGCTCGGACTCGATACGCTGGCGCAGGTGGTCGCCTAGAGCGCGATAGAGGTCGGCCAGCATGCGCGCGGCCTCATCCTGCGCGGCGCTGTCGCCCGCGACCCGCGCCAGCCGCTGCGATAGCTCGCCGTGCAGCCGCATCACACCGTCGGCGATGCGCACGGCGGCGCGCGGCTCGTCGGCGTCCCAGGTTGCATGCAGCCGCCAGTAGCGCAGCAGGTAGGGCGCCGAGTGGCCATCTCGCCGGCAGAGCGCGTGGCGCGCGCCCGTCCAGAGCGAGTCGAGCCGGTCGGGACTCTCGCCGACGCCGCGCAGCAGGCCAGAGAAGAGGTCGGTTTCCGGGTCGTCGGTCGGCAGTCCAATCGCCGCGGCCCGCAGCAGCGCGCCCATCGCCAGGTAGCCCAATTGATAGGAGACGGCGGTTGGCGCGGCCCCGGCAAACTGCGCGCAGCCCGAGACGAGATTCTTGAGCGCGCGATAGCGTCCGCGGTGGTAGCGGTTGTCGCGCTCGGCCTGCGGGTCGCGCGCTGTCACCAGAAATGCGCCCAGCGTCTGCGCGATCGCCCGCACGGTTCCCAGGTCGCCGCGCGTGGTGGCTGCCGCGATGCTCGACTGGAAGACGGCGTAGCCATCCTGCGCCTCCCAGTCCTCGATCGGGATGTTGCGCAGGTCGTCCACCGCCCAGCGCGCGGCGTATTCGCCTGAGAGCCGCCACGGCAGCATCCAGAGGTAGCCCAGCATGAAGAGCACGACGGCGGCGAACCAGAGCAGCATCTGCCAGAG
>JAICVT010000289.1 GCA_025935235.1 Ktedonobacterales bacterium
ATGGCGCGCTGCTCTATACACTGCCGACCGTCACAGGGCTGGCGACTCTTTATCCTCTGGAGGCGCTGCCGCAGTATCGACCGCCGAGCTGGGGCATGGTCGCCGCGGTCGTCATCGGCGGCGGCTGGAGCCTGGGCTATCTGGCGCTGCTGGTGGCAGCCACCGCGCGCCCGCTGCGCGCGCTCGATCTGCGCCCGGCGACGCTGCGCCAGCCGTGGAAGCTCTGGCAGACGCTGACTGATTCGGCGCACGCGCGCGATCTGGCGCGGCTGCTGCTGGCGCTGGCCGCGTGGCTGACGATTGTGGGCTACACGCTCAGCGCCACTGCCGCCAACAATCCGCATTCCGGGCGCTACATGATCGGGTTGCTGATCGTCACGCCAGCGCTGCTCTGGCCGCTGGCGGACCCGCTGTCCACGGGCCGCGCCTGGCGGGTGGCTGCGCTGGCGCTGGTGGGACTGTGCCTGCTGATTGGCGTGGCCAGCGTGATCCAGACCTTCCCTGACGAGCTAGGCGCCAATGTCCGCGACCAGCAGCTCATCAGCGCGCTCGAAAGCCAGCGCGTGACACGCTTCTACGCCAGCTACTGGACCTGCGATCTGCTGAACTTCAAGACACGCGAGCGCCTGACCTGCGCCGTAGTCAACGAGTACGCGCGCCCCGGCCTGACGCGCTATCATCCCTACGCGGTCGCCGTGCGCGCCGACCCCAGCGCGCCCTATCTGCTCTCGCCCGGCTCCGAGCTGGAGCGCACCTTCCTGGCTGCCTCCGCCCAGAGCCATACGCGCTACAGCGTGCGGACACTCGACGGCTACCACATCTACACGCCTGTGACATCCCAGCCGGGCTGAGGCGAGCGCGAGTGTTACAATAGGGGTGATCGCCTCGCGCGCCCGCATTCGATACGGCTGCGTGGGCGTCAGCATGCGAGCGGGTTACAGCGGGAAGCAAGAAGACGAGACATGAGCGATATGGCGCCAAACGAGCCACACGAGCCGGATCAGTCGGATCATCCAGGCGAGGCAGGAGAGCCAGCGCCCGTGGGCGGCCAGGAAGCGTCCGGGCAGGCTGAGGAAGAGGCGACGGAAGAGCAGCCACTGGCGCGCGTGCGCTATGGCCTGGGCAAGGAGTTGCAACTCTTCCCGGATAGCCTGGTCATCCTGCGGCGCGAGGAGTTCGAGGCTGATCGGTTCGCGCTGGCCCATGTCCGCCGCATCATCCTGACACCAGGCGACCCCAACCCCAGCAAGCTGATCCTGATGCTGGAGCTGGATGAGGGCGATACGATCCTCGCCGCCGAGGGCATGAGCAATGTTGGCGAGTTTCGCACGCTGTTGAGCAAGCTGCGCGAGATCGCGCCACAGATCGAGACCGATCCGCCTGACATGGACGCCCAACTCGGCCAGGCGCTCGACATCCGGCGGCGCAGCTTGCTCGGCTGCTATGGCTCGATCGCGGCGGCATGCGTCCTGGCCTACCTGCTCTACCTCGCGCTGGCCTACTTCGGCGCGCATGCGGTCCATTGAGCCGCGGCGCCGCTGTACAGAGCTGATCGGAACTTTCGGGCGTCAGTGCGCCGTGGCGCTCAACTCATCCGCCGCGTCAGCAACGAGCTGAAGCAGGTCGTCCAGATCGAATGGCTTCGCGAGGATGTGTATATCCATACGTTTGAGCAGTCCCAGGCTCGCGGGAGAGAGCAGCTCGCGATTCGCCGTGACCAGCAGATAGCTATGGCGGGCAGGCAATTGCTCATACATCGTCACCCGCCGCAGCAGGGCATCGCCGTTGAGCCGGGGCAGGCGTAGATCGAGCGTCACGATCAGCGGGGTCACGCTCTCGCGCAGCATCGCCAGCGCCTCCACGCCGTCCCCCGCCTCGTACACCACATAGCCCTCGTCTTCCAGCGCGAACCGCAGCGTCTCGCGAATATCCGCATCATCCTCGACGAGCAGGACAGACACGCCAGCATGCTCGAGGGCATGATGCTCCCCTGTGATGTCGTTGTGCGTGACATTCATGCGCGCTTCCTCTGCTCGCTGTGTGGCGGCGTCGGCCTCGCCTGGCGCCACATCCCCGCATCCCCGCATCCCCTCGATGTGGCATCACGCTGGTCTAACGCAGATTGTGGGCCACTACGCTTCAGCGTCTACGCAGGCGCCATGCGGCTCACACGGACGAGCCATCGGGTATCCTTCCGATGGCTCGTCGTGGACTCGACGCTTCCGCGCGTCGCGTGTTGGGTAAAAACTCTCAGAGGTATCGTGCCGCAAGGCGTGAGACTACACAGTTCGACGCGCGCCGCCCGTAACCAGGCGCACGATCAGCAGCAGAACGACAGCGCCGATGATCGCCACGATCAGGCTCCAGATGTTGAAGCCCGTCACGCCAGTTCCACCGATCAGGCTCACGATGAACCCGCCGATGAACCCGCCGATGATGCCGACGATGATATTGCCGATGATGCCCAGCCCTGAGCCGCGCACGATCAGCCCAGCAATCCAGCCGGCGATTCCGCCGAGAATCAGCCACAGTATGATACCCATCGCGTTCTCTACTCCCCTCGTAATGCGCGCCTCACGCGCTCGGCGGAAGCGGCGTCCGCTGCCGCTTCCGCCGAACAGTGGCGGCGGCCATGTCTGGCGCACAGGCCCTCGTCAGCCTGGCTCACAAAGGGAACGCAATAGCGGCGCCAATCGTGTATTTGGGGCACGGGAGCCGAATTTTTGCGACCTCGTGGCAGATCCGCGTGGCCTGTGGAGGGGTATGGTAAACAGCGCGCTCATGTTCGGCTGGCGGTTGAAACCGCGCCTGGGAGGCCCTTTCGGGCCGCGAAGTCCGCCTGCACGGATTGGAACGCCGTAAAACCCGCCTGCGCGGGTTTTACGGCGGGCCGCAAGGCCGACGCCGAGGCGCGACTTCAGTCGCCAGCGGCCGAGCGCTCCTGACCACGGCGGCCACCTGCTGGGCGCGAACCCTCACGCATCGGAGGCTGAAGTGATCTCCGGCGCGGGCGTCATCGGCGCGTCGAGGTTCGCCGCCAGCCGTTCGGCGCCAATCCAGGTGAGCGAGACGAGCGTCATCGCGCCGGGGATGACTTCCTCGGCGTAGGGCGGCGCAGGGATGGTGGGCCGCCCTACGCGGTCTGTGCGGTCGCTGGGCCGCGCGCCGCGCGTGTTCGCGATGCGCACGCCGAGGCTGTTCATCACCAGCATGTTGCGGCGAGCCAGCGGCGCGCTGGGCGCATAGGAGTAGACATCAGAGTGCAGGTCGGCGATCTGCCGGTCGAGGTCGGCGGGCGTGTGGCCGAGCCGCGCGCACAGCGCGATGACCTCGCCGCGCAGCTGCGCTGGCTCCGGCATGATGATGGCGTCGAGCGCGTGCGAGAGATTGTAGTTGCGGTTGAGCAGCACGACGCGACCTTCCGCCAGGCGGCTGGCGGTCTGCGCGTCCCCGCTGTTCGCGGACCGCTCGATCTGCCGCGATACCTCGCCAAAGGGCAGGTTGTCGAGCTTGCGGTGGATAAACGCGATCACTGCAGCGGTCTGGCCCTCTTGCCAGCCGCGCAGCAGCCGCAGGCAGCGCTCGCCCTCATAGCGCATGATATTGGTATAGACGCTCAGCAGCCGATCCTTCAGGTCGCAGATATAAAGGGCGTGGAGGTAGCGCACAACCTGCTCCAGCGGAAAGGAGGAGAAGCGCCGCTGCCCGTGGACATCCTGCACGAAGATGAAGCTCTCGAGAAACTCTTCCTCGATGCGCGCGAAATCGGCGAGCTTGCGGGCCGTCAGCTCATCTACCGTATGCGCCCCGAGTTGCCCTGCGTTGGTCGTCATAGCCGTCGCTCCCCTGTGTGCGCGTCGCCGTACTCAACCGTTCCCAACCGTTCCCGTGCGCGCAAATCCCGCACGCCGCATACCGATTCTGGCGGGCGCGCAGGCGTAGTGACGCCCTCGCGCGCTAGCGGGCCGCGACCTGGCGCATCGCCACCTGCGCCGCCGCCAGGGTCCGCGCGATGTCGTCGTCGCTGTGGGCCAGCGAGACAAAGCCCGCCTCGAACTGCGACGGCGCGATGTAGACGCCCTGATCGAGCAGCGCGCCGAAGAACGCCGCGAACGCCTTCGTATCGGCGCGCTTGGCCGTCGCCTCGTCCACTACCGGCTCGGCGGTGAAGAAAGTCGTGAACATCGAGCCAACGCGCGTCTGATAGACGGCGACGCCCGCCTCGCGCGCCGCCGCGCCGATGCCCTCCGCCAGTGCGGTCGTCAGCGCATCGAGCCGCTCATAGACCCCCGGCTGCTTCAGCATCTCCAGTTGCGCCGTCCCCGCCGCCATCGCCAGCGGATTGCCCGAGAGCGTGCCCGCCTGGTAGACCGGTCCGGACGGCGAGACCAGCGACATGATCTCGCGCCTGCCGCCATAGGCCGCCGCAGGCAGCCCGCCGCCAACGATCTTGCCCAGGCAGGTCATGTCGGGCTGGATGCTGTAGAGCGCCTGCGCGCCGCCATGCGCCACGCGAAAGCCCGTCATCACCTCATCAAAGATCAGCACAGCGCCATACTGCGCGGTGAGGTCGCGCAGCCCCTGCAAGAAGCCTGGCGCGGGCGGCACGCAGCCCATGTTGCCTGCCACTGGCTCTACGATGATAGCCGCGATCTCGTCGGGATAGCGCTCGAAGGCCGCACGCGTCGCGGCGAGGTCGTTATAGGCGACCACCAGCGTCTGCGCCGTGGCCCCCGCTGGTACGCCGGGGCTGTCGGGCGCGCCCAGCGTCAGCGCGCCGGAGCCAGCGGCCACCAGCAGCATATCGGCATGGCCGTGATAGCCGCCCGCGAACTTGATGATCTTCTCGCGTCCGGTGTAGGCGCGCGCCACGCGCAGCGCGCTCATCGTCGCCTCAGTGCCAGAGTTGACGAAGCGCACCAGCTCGATGCTCGGCACGGCCTCGATCACCAGTTCGGCCAGCCGCGTCTCGGCCTCGGTGGGCGCGCCATAGCTCGCGCCGCGCTGAGCCGCCGCGGTAATGGCCTCCACCACGCGCGGGTGGGCGTGGCCGAAGATCAGCGGCCCCCACGAGCCAACATAGTCTATATACTGGTTGCCATCCACGTCATACAGATAGGCGCCCGCGCCGCGCTGGATGAAGACCGGCTGGCCGCCCACCGCGCGAAAGGCCCGCACAGGGCTGTTGACCCCGCCAGGGATGACCTGACGCGCGCGCGCAAACATCTCCGCCGACCGAGAACGATCCATAGCTCTTCCTCACCAGCCGTCACACTCGCAAGTAACTTCTCAATGCCATCACTGTACACCATGTGAGTGTACTGCTATGTGCAGCCTCGTCACCGCGATCCCAGGGAGCGCGTGCCAGAGTTGGCGTCCATCGCGTGCGCTGATCGCGCATGCGCCCAGCGGAGTGGCCAGATAGAGGCGCCCATTGGCCGCCACGACGGAGCAGGCGCCGTTCGGTCGGATGGGATGCAACCAGCGGAAACGCAGCGCATCGCTGACCAGTGGTCGCCAGTGACCGGTCCGCGACGCCTGCTGGCCGCGCTGAATCGCCTGCCGCGCAAGAAAGAGCGCATACACCCACACTGGGCTGCGCCAGCGCCAGAGAACTTGTCCCGTCGTCGCGCGCATGGCGCGCAGGCGCATCGCGCTGTCGTTGCGCCAGAAGAGGTAGAGGCGCCCGTCCTCGGCCAGCAGACTGGTCTCGACGGTTCGCCCGCGCAGGAGTTCGTCCAGCGACATGCGCCACACCTCGTCGCCGCTCTCC
>JAICVT010000551.1 GCA_025935235.1 Ktedonobacterales bacterium
CCCGCGCGCTCCAATAGGGCGACCCATCAATGTCTTCATGCTTGATCGCATCGAATGGCGATACCTGCCCTGTCGTGTCGCTCATGCTCGTTCTCCCCTGCTGGTTAGCCCTGTCGCATCTCATCGCGTTCTGCTGGATGTTCGCGGAGATAGGCCGTAATCTGGGCCTCGCGGAGATAGACTTTGGTTGAGCCGAGCGTTGGCACGCGCTCGAATTCACCGCTCGCGATGCGATTGTTGAACCAGTTGCGCGAGTGACGGTACTTGACCATCGCCTCGGTGATCCAGATCAGGCCTTGCTCTTCTGGTTGCGCCATGGCAAGCGCCTCCTGTTGGAAGTTCGTGGCTGAAACCAGGCAGACGTGTTCTGGCGTATATGTAAGCAGATCGAGGGTTAACTGTCAAGGGGTGTGGCGCCCAGCAGGTGAAAGCGGTTCACCGCCAGGAACGTTGGCGAGAGGTGGAGGTCAGCGCCTGATGTCGCCTCCAGTGGCAGCCAGGTCCGCTGCTCCAGCGCCGCGCTCACTCCAGCGTGATGACATCCCGCGTGTCATCGGTGATCTCGACATCGGGGCGGGACTGCTCGATGTAGCGCACAGCCCGCTCGATGACCTCCTGCGCGTGCTGAGCCTCGCCACTGACACAGGCGAGGCCCAGCCGCGCCAGATTCCACTCCTCCAGCGCGCCCACCTCGGCGGCGGAGACCGCGAACTTCTCGCGCAGCCGCGCCAGAACCGAGCGCGTCACCTGCCGCTTGTCCTTCAGCGAATAGCTCTCGAAGAGGTGGATCGTCACCTGCGCCGTGGCCACATACATCGTGTATCGCTTCCTCCTCTAGGCGCGGCGGTTGAAACCGCGCCTGAAGGGCCTTCCGGCCCACAACGCCCGCCTGCGCGAACGCACGTATGAGTGCGGACCCGCGCAGGCGGGTCTTGTGGCGGGCCGCCGCCCGCCTTCAGGCGCGGGGTTTCAACCGCTGGCCGCCATCGTTCCCGCCTATGGCGCCGACTCGCCCAACTCGACCAGCGTTTCACCCAGGTCGGGCGCCACATCCGCTGTGTCAGCTCCGCCGCGGGGCGGGCGCTCCTGGCGCATCACCAGTAGCAGACTGGCGAAGATCAGTGCGCCACCCAACCACGTAGCCCAGGTGAGCGTGTCGCCCAGCAGCCAGACGCCCAGCGCCGCGCCCAGCAGCGGCTGGATGAAGAGCATCGGCGCGGCGGTCGAGGCGTCCACCACGGCCAGCGCGCGGAACCACAGCCAGTAGCCCAGCACGGTCGCCACCAGCGCCATATAGCCGACGCCCAGCCAGCCCGCCAGCGAGAGATGCGGCATGCCTAGCGCGACCACCGAGACGGCGCCCGCCGGAATCCAGACGAACAGGCTGCCGGTCAGCGTAGCGGCGACGACGATCAGCGGCGGCATCCGCGTCAGCGTGCGCTTGCCGAGAATGGTATAGCCCGCTTCGAGCAGCAGCGAGAAGATCACCAGCACGTCGCCCAGGATGCGTCCACCGCCAGCAGCGCCGCCCAGGCTGGGCGCGAAACCGCGCTCGACGATCAGGTAGACACCGACCATGCCGATGGCCAGCGCCGCCACACGCGCCACCGTCGCCTTCTCGCGCAGCAGCGTCCACGAGAGCAGCGCCGTGAAGAGCGATTCGGTCGAGATCAGCAGCGCCACATCCGAGGCGGTGGAGAGCGCCAGCCCGAAGTATTCGAAGGCTTTGTTGGCGACGAAGCCCAGCAATGCCAGCCCGGCCAGCGTCAGCAGCGAGCGGCGGTCGCGCGGGATGCTGCGCCAGCCGCGCAGCAGCGCGGGCGCGAGCGCGCAGGCGGCGATCAGGAAGCGCAGCGCATTCAGCTCGACGGGGTTGAGGTCGCGCAGGGCGATCTTACCCGCCGAGTAGGTGCCAGCCCACAGCATGTTCGCCAGCACCAGCGTCAGCAGCGCGCCGCGCCGCGACTGGCCGAAGCGGCCAATGCCACCTAGCCAGTCGCGCTCGCTCGCCTCGCCCACGCTTGCTGTCATGCCTGCTCCCCCGGCCAGATCAGCGCGCTCGCCCAGTCGCATCATCTGAGCGCGCATCCCAATATTGTAGCCGATGGAG
>JAICVT010000279.1 GCA_025935235.1 Ktedonobacterales bacterium
AGCGAGAGCGAGGTCTTGCCCAGCCCCGGCGGGCCGTAGAGCAGCACGTGGTCGAGCGCCTCATTGCGCAGCTTGGCCGCGTCGAGCAGGATGCGCAGGTTGTCCTTGACCTTCTCCTGCCCGATGTATTCTTCCAGCCGCCTGGGGCGCAGGCCGACCTCCTGGTAGTCGTCGTCGCTCGCGCCCGGCGAGACGATACGCTGGTCGGTCATCGTCTCGTTCTCCCCAGCCTTCTCCGCGGTCTTCTCATCAATAGCCATGCCGAACGTCCGTTCTAGCGACTTTCGCGGTCAGTATAGCACACGCGACGGCGCAGTCCGGAAGGCTACAATTCTAGCGTATCGCCATCCTGCGGGGTGATAATCGGCCCGCTGAACGCCTGCGCCGCTTCCGCGCTGGCCACCGCCGCCGACCAGCCTTCCGTAACCCCCAGATGCGTCAGCGCCAGCGATTCCGCGCCGCACTCCGCCGCCTGCTGGCCAGCCTCCAGCGCCGTCATATGCTTCGAGAGACGGGCCGCATCCACATTCTTCTGGAGCATAGTGCATTCGGTAATCAGCAGCCGCGCCTGCCGCCCCAGCGTCGCGATGGCGGGCGTCGGCTCGGTATCGCAGGTGTAGGCCAACGCTCCGCTCACCAGTTCGATGCGCAGCCCCGCCGAGGGGATGCTGTGCGCCATGCGAAAGAGCCGCGCGGGGACGCCGAGGAAGCGCAGTTCACTCTGCTCATCCGCCGTGGTGAAGGTGATCGGGAAGGGCCATGCGTCCAGCGTCAACTCAAAGGCGAAGGCATCGAGCAGGCGCTGGACGATCTCCATCGTCTCGGGCAGCGCATAGACACGCAGTGGGCGGCGACGGCGCGAGAGACGCAGGCTCTCGATCAGCGATGGTAGCCCGCCGAGATGGTCAATGTGGGCGTGCGTGATGAAGAGGTCGCCGATGGTATCTGGCCCAAGCCCGGCCCGCGCTAACCCGCGATAGACGCCATCGCCGCAGTCTATCAGCAACCCTGGCTCGCTGGGATCGCCGACCAGCGCCAGCGCCGAATTGCCGCGGTCGCTGGTGGGCAGCGCCGCCGCTGTGCCAAGAAAAGTGAGTCGCGTCATGCCACGGGTCCTCCTCCAGATGCGCGCTAATGTCCGCGCTGTTCTCTCGCGCACAGCGTATCACGGCGCCTGGCGGATGCATCCGACCAGCAGCCCCTACCAGCGCGGCGAGCGCTCGCGCGCATGCGCCTGCTCGTCGCGCCCGCGCGGCGCCGACTGCGGGGACTGCCGGGAGCGCGCCGGATTGGACGGATTGGACGGATATGGCGGGTTGGCGGGATAGGGTGGGTACGCTGGCGGCTGTCGCGGGTCGCGCAGCGGGCGGCTGCCCGCGCCGGGACGCGAGGAGGGCCGCGATGGATTGCGGGGCGTCGTGCGGGCGGTGGCGCGAGCGAGCTGCGTCTGCCAGCGCGCTTCGCGGCGACGAGCGGAGAGCCAGCCAGTCAGCGCGGCCACTCCAGCGACCAGGCAGGCCAGGAAGATAGTAGCGCCGAGCGCGCGGATCGGGTGCAGCGCCAGCAGATACGGGAGTTGGCCCCGCGCGTCCAACACATATCCCACGGCGACCAGGGTCGCGGCCAGCAGCGCCGCCGCGATGAAGCCCGCCACCGCGCCTCCCCAGCTCGCGCCGCGCCTGCCACCGAGCAGCCCGGCCAGCAGCCCGCCCAGCGCCACGCCCAGCGCCAGCGCCAGCCCGCCAAGGATGGAGACCAGCCCAGGATCCATCGCCATCGTAAAGGCCAGGAGATTGACGATCACCAGCGGCGTCAGGCTTCCCAGCCAGCCCATCAGACCACCACCGATGCGCCAGACCATTGCAGTGCTTCCTCCCTATCGCTGACGCCGCCGCCAGTGGCGTCGCCCAGCGCGTGAGCAATCGTGCGCAGCATAGCGGCTCAGGCCTGCCAGCGTCAAGCGCGCCACCAAGCCCTCCTATGCCACCAGCGGGACAAAAAAGCCCTTCTCCGAGCAGGAGAAGGGCCTGGGCCGCCACCGCCTGCTCCCCCTCGCCTCGCGGGAGGGGGGCTGGGGGCGAGGTTCTACCCGCGCATCCTGGCAATGATGGCGTCGGCGACCTGCGACGTGCCAACGGCGGTCGGGTCATCCGGGCGCGGCTTCAGATCGTAGGTGACGTCTTTGCCCTCGGCGATCACCGCGGCCATCGCGCGGTCGAGGCGGTCGGCGGCCTCGCGCTCGCCCAGATGGCGTAGCATGAGCACGCCAGAGAACATCATCGCCATCGGGTTGACCTTGTTCTGGCCCGCGTACTTGGGCGCGCTGCCATGCACTGGCTCAAACACCGCGTATTTCTCGCCGATGTTGGCGCCCGGCGCCACACCCAGCCCACCGATCAGCCCGGCGGAAAGGTCGGAGAGGATGTCGCCGTACAGGTTCGGCAGCGCCAGCACGTCATACATCTCCGGCTTCTGCACGAGCTGCATGCACATGTTGTCAACGATGCGATCCTCGAACTGGATGTCGGGGTAGTCCTTCGAGACCTCCTGTGCCACCTGCAAGAAGAGTCCATCGGAGAACTTCATAATGTTGGCCTTATGCACCGCTGTCACCTTCTTGCGCTTGTTGGCGCGGGCATAGTCGAAGGCGAACTTGACGATGCGGCGGCTGGCGACCACCGAGATATACTTGATGCTGATGGCGGCGTCTTTGCTGAGCTTGACCTTCGAGACGCGGTTGATGAAGTCCACCAGCTCGTCCATCTCGGCCGAGCCGCGCTGATACTCGATGCCAGCGTAGAGGTCTTCGGTGTTCTCGCGCACGATGATCAGATCAACATGCTCGTAGCGCGAGCGCAGCCCCTGGTACGACTTGGCGGGGCGCAGGTTGGCGTAGAGGTCCAGGCTCTTGCGCAGCGCCACGTTCGCGCTGCGGAAGCCTTTGCCGACCGGCGTGGTGATCGGGCCTTTGAGGCCGACATGGGTCTCTTTGATGGATTCGATCACGTCTTCGGGCAACACGGTGCCGGTCTTCTCCAGCACCGCCAGTCCGGCGTCTTTCACATGCCAGCGGAACTCGACGCCCGTCGCTTCGAGCACGCGGCGGGTCGCTTCGGTAATTTCAGGCCCGGTGCCATCACCGGGGATCAGGGTCACATCGTATGGCATACGTCCTCCGTGGCCACCTCTCGGCGCCTGTCGCGTCGGGGGCAAAACAGCTGCCTCGCGGTCAGGCGTCACAAGATTGCGCCGCCGTGAGCTACCGACGATTATAGCATAACAAGGGTCTATGCCGACTATAATGAAACGCTATGAATCGTGCGCATTTCGGGCCGCAAACTTTCACCGACACGCGACCGGGACGCTGAAAAGGAGGCAAGCGATGGGCGACACACAGGGTAACAACAACGCTGACAGTATGGATGGCCAGGTGGATGAGCGCATGACTGCCGTGCTTGGCGACATCACCACGCTGGATGTGGATGCCATCGTCAACGCGGCGAACTCCTCGCTGCTGGGCGGCGGCGGGGTAGATGGCGCGATCCATCGCGCGGCGGGGCCAGAGCTGCTGGCCGAGTGCCGCGCCATCGGCGGCTGTCCGACGGGCGAGGCGCGCGTGACGCGCGGCTACCGGCTGCCCGCGCGGCTGGTCATCCATACCGTCGGCCCCGTCTGGCGCGGCGGCCGCAAGGGCGAGGATGAGGCGCTGGCAAACTGCTATCGAAACAGTCTGGCGCTGGCCGCGCAGCACGGCGCGCACACGGTCGCCTTCCCCGCCATCAGCACGGGCGTCTATGGTTTTCCGCTGGAGCGGGCGACCGCCATCGCCGTGCGCGAGACGCGCGCCTACCTGCGCGATCATCCTGAGATCGAGCGGGTGATGTTCGCCTGCTTTGGCGCGCACGCGCACAACGTCTACCAGGCGGAGCTGGGACGCGTCGCCCGCCAGGACGTCTGAGATCCAGCCCAGGCTCAGACGAACTGGAACGAGGTCAGCATCTTCTCGAAGGTCGTCGTATCGTCGCTGGCGAAGCCGGTGTCGCTGCTGATCATCACAATGGCGTAGCCCGCCCCCTTGTGGTGCGTGGCCAGCAGCGCCAGATGCAGCTTGACGCCGCTCTTGGCGGTCACCTGATATTCGCGCCGCTGCCAGACCTCGCCGCCAATCTGCTGCGTGGTGGCGGCGCTGGTGATCTCGACGAACGTGGAGCCTTGCTGCTGCGCGGCCCGCGCCTCAGCCTGGATGATCGCTATGTCGGTCAGTGAGGTGAACGCGCCCGCCTCCTCGACATTGAACCGCGCGGCGCCGCCATTGGGCTGGGTGAAGAGGAAAACGACATCGCACTGGTCCTGCGAGGCGCCTGACTGCGAGGTTGTCTGCCAGCCGGTCGGATACGTCAGCGCGTAGGCGGTGGTGGCGAAGGCGGTGAACCCCGTCGCGGGCTTGCTCTGCGCGGAGGGCGTCGCCTGACTGGCGCAGGTGATGCTGGACTGCGTTGGCCCGCTGCCGCCGCCTGTGCGCGCGATATATTTGTCATAGAGCTTCGGGCCAAACTCGACGCCTACTGCGGCTACCAGCGCCAGCGTCACCAGCAGCCCGAAGATCGTGCGCAGTGCGCCGCCGCGCCGCTTCTTTGGCGCGACCCGCGCTCCGCTCGATCCGCCTGGCCTGCCGCCACGCGCGCGGCCGGGCGCGCCAACGCCGCCAGCGCGCCCGGCCGCGCCGACCGGCTGCCACAGTTCCGCGCTCTCCTCGAATCCGCCGCGCCCACCCTGACCGTAGGCCCCGCCGTAGTACGAGTCGTCCACAGCGCGGTCCGCGCCGGGCGCCGCCCACTGCTCGCGGCTGGCGTAGTCATCGCGATCATAGGGCATCGGATACCCGCCGCGGCCACGCGAGCCGCCGCGATAGTCCGGGTAGACGCGCTCATCGCGCTCATCGCGATAGTCGCGGTAGCGGTCGTCGTCCTGAAAGCCTTGCGCTCGCATCTCTGCCTCGGTATAGCCGCCCCGACCGTAGCCGCCAGCGCCGGATGAGCGCCCGCCGCGTCCGCCGGAACCTTGCGATGGTCGCCGACCCTGGCCGCTGCCCTGGCCGCCATGCAGAGGTGAGCGGGGGTCGTCGAGCGGATTGGTGTAGTCATTCTCGCCGCGCGGGTCATCCATCGGGCGCGAGCGGCGTCTCGGCGCCGAGCGGGGCGATGAGCGCGGCGCCGGGCCGCCATATGCTGGCCCCTCCGCGCTCATCTCGGCGCTCTCGTCCATCCGATCCTGGCGATAGCGACTCGGCCCGCCTGAGCGACGCGGCGCGGGCGCCTCGCGCGAGTCATCCCACGCGGGCTGCCCGCGCGATTCATCGTCGTCTGGCCGATAGGGAGGGTACGGAGAGTACGCCTCCTCCTCACGCGAATCATCATACTCATCGTAGCCGCCACGTCGCTGATCGCCGCCGCGCGAACGCCCACCGCCCTGCGAGGGGCGGCGCGACGGACCGCGTCCCGGGGCGTCTGGTCCGCGGGATCCGCGCGTGCGACCGGAGCGTGGTGGCGGCGTGTCGTACCAGTCCTCATCGTCGTCGGCATCGTCATCCTGCGGGACAGACGTCTGCGAGGCCCGCAAGCGGCGCTGGAGCGAGCCAAGCGGGCGCTGCTGTTGCTGCGGTTGCTGCGGCTGATCGGGCTGCTGGCTGCTCGACTGCTGCTTCTGGGCGCCACCACCAGGGATGTAGCGATCTGCGACGCGACTGCCCGACGCGCCACCCGACGAGGCCGCTAGTGGAGCGCCGCATGCCGGGCATTCCGCCATGCCGGGCCGCACGCTGGCGCCACATCGCGAACACTGCATAGCGAAATCGCCCCTCACACCCAAATCAGCGTCACTGGCTCGTATCACATCCGTGCGCGCGACGATTGACGAGGTCTGAGCAGACCTTGCCGGGCAGGTGTCGTCGCTCCCCCGTTTGAATCAACACTATACACCGCCGCCTGCCGCAGGCGCATCGGCGCCCACCACATTGTCTCTCTCTCGCCTCGC
>JAICVT010000155.1 GCA_025935235.1 Ktedonobacterales bacterium
CGAGCGCGCAAAACGCGCGCCGCCGACACGGGCGAGACGCGCGCTCCCATGCCCCGCTGGGGCCCACACTACACGGAAATACCCGGCGATACACCGCGAGCGCCGAGACGCTTGCCGCGTCCCTGCGCTCGCTGGCTCGCTCTGGTTGACTCTGGTTGACTCTGGTCGGCCTACTCTTCGCTGGCTGGCTCGTTGTCAGCCCGAGCGGCGGGAGCGGGGACTTCCTCGCTGGCAGCCGCCGGAGCGCTGGTCGGCGCGGCGGGCGCCTCAGCAGGCCCCTCGGCGGGCGCCGCACTGGCCGGGGCCGCGCCATTCGTCGGCTCAGCCGCCTCCGCGCTGCCTGCGCCTGGCTCAGGGCCAAACTCTTCGAGCGTGATCGGCGCGGCGGTCGCGCGGGTTGCGCCCTCGGCGCGCTCACGCTGCGACTCGTACTGGCGGCGGCCATCCAACGCGGCGTCGGCGATCTTCTCGCAGAGCAGGCGTACCGCGCGAATCGCGTCGTCATTCGACGGGATAGGGTAATCCATCTCGTCGGGGTCGCAGTTAGTGTCGGCCAGCGCGATCACCGGAATCTCCAGGCGGCGCGCCTCCAGCACGGCGGTGTGCTCCTTGCGTGTATCCACCACGAAGACGGCGGCGGGCAGTCGGCGCATGTTGCGGATGCCGCCGAGCGTGCTGTTCAGCCGCTCCAGCTCGTCGGTGAGATGCTGCGCCTCTTTCTTGGGCAGCCGGTCGAACTCGCCGTTCTCGCGCCGCACTTCCAGATCTTTCATGTAGCGGATGCGCAGCTGGATGGTCTGGAAGTTGGTGAGCATGCCGCCGAGCCAGCGATGGTTCACGAAGAACTGCCCGCTGCGCTCCGCCTCGTCACGAATGGACTCCTGCGCCTGCTTCTTGGTACCGACGAACAGGATGTGCTCGCCGTTGGCGGTCAGGTTGGTGACGAAGCGCGTCGCCTCGTTGAGGCGCTGCACGGTCTGCTGCAAGTCGAGAATGTGGATGCCATTGTGCGCCCGGAAGATGAAAGGGCGCATCTTGGGGTTCCAGCGCCGGGTCTGGTGTCCGAAGTGGACGCCTGCCTCCAGCAGCTGCTTCATGGTGGTTGCGTTTTGTGCCATAGCTCGCTCAGGTCCTCCCTTGAATCATGTTCCTCCGCCTCCCTCAGCTCGCCCGGTGAGCGCGTCGCCGCGCCAGGGACCGTGCGATCAGGAAGCGTGTGTAGTGGATGCGCCCATGTCAGTGCAAACCACAGACGAGGCGCATACTGTTTGATTTTATCACATCGCCAGCAGGCGCGCAATCGTGAGATTGGCCCCGCGTCCCCAGCCCCTCCCCGCTTCGCGAGAGAGGGGAGTTACAGGAGCGCCGCCGCCCCGCGATACCCCTCCGGCTCCCGCTCCTGGCGGGCGCGGGCTGGGGTGAGGGCGCGCGGGCTGGCGATCAGGCGGGGTCGGCGGCGCGCGGGAGCGCCAGCGAGAATGTGCTGCCGTGGCCCAGCTTGCTCTCGACCCACAGGCGTCCGTCGTGGCGGCTGATGATGTCTTTGCTGATGTGCAGTCCCAGCCCCAGCCCAACCCCGGAGCCGCTCTGCACCTGCATGCCCGGCACACGATAGAAGCGGTCGAAGATGTGCTCCTGCGCTTCGGTCGGCACGCCCGGCCCGTGGTCATGCACCGAGACGATGCACTCCAGTTGCGTGGCGCGCGCATGCACGGTCACGGGCTGCGTCGCCGCCGAATACTTGAGCGCGTTCGAGAGCAGGTTAGAGATCACTTGATAGGTGCGGTCGCGGTCGGCGTAGACGGTCAATCGCGCCTCGTCGGACGCGCTGTAGCGGATGACACGCTGGGTCAGCAGGCGCTGCTCGTTGATCGCCTCGGCGCACAGCGCGCCAAGGTCAACGAATTCACGGCGCAGCGGCAGCTTGCCCTCCTGGATCAGCGTCACATCCAGCAGGTCGCGGATCAGATTCTCCATGCGGGTGATGGCCACCTGCATGCGCCGCGCCTGCTCGATGTCGCGCGGCTCGCCACTGGCCTCCATGCGCCGCACGAGGAGCTGGGCGAGAATCTTGAGGCTGGTCAGCGGCGTTTTCAGCTCATGCGAGGCGATGCCCAGGAACTCGTCTTTCTGCCGCTCCAGCTCGTGAATCGCGGTAATGTCGGTGACGACAGCGATGGCGCCCGCGATCTGGTTACGGTCGTTGCGCCAGGGCGTGCAGCGTGTCAGCGCCTGAATGTCTTTGCCTGTGTCGAAGCGATGGATGACAAAGCGTTGCTCGATGGGCCGGCCCAGCGTGCGCGCCAGATGCAGCGGCTCGCGGTCGGCGGGAATCTCATCGCCGTCGGTGGTGCGCAGCTGGAATGGGCCGCCGACATGCGCGGGCGTCTGCCCCAGCGTCACATGCTCCATGCCGAGCAGCCGCTGACCGTAGGGGTTGATGCGCACGAATCCGCCGTCGGCGTCGGTGACGAAAATGCCGACATCGGTGGCGTTAAAGATGGCGTCGAGCTGCGTCGCGGTGGCGCTGCCGGTCGCGAGCGCCTGCTGCGTCTCGCTGTAGAGGCGAGCGTTGTCAATGGCGATGGCGGCGCGCTCGGCCAGCCCCTTGATGAGCGCCAGGTCGCCATCGGACAGCCCTTTGCCAGAGCGCAGCGTCAGGTAGAGCGCGCCCAGCGCATGCTGCCGCACCACCAGCGGCGCGCTGACGCAGAGGCACGCTACAGGTTCGCCCGGCTGCTCGGTCAGATCGGTCAGTTCGGTCAGCGTGGGACGCTCGAAGACCGGCGCGAGCGAGCGCACGCATTCGGCGATGGGGTTGCGCGTATCGTCGGGATTGACCACCTCCATCGCGTCTATCCGCTCGATCAGCCCTCGCAACGCGTCGCCATACGGATTGGCGGAGAGCAGGCCGAGTGTTGGCGCCTGCGTCGCCACTTTGCGCAGCAGTCCATCGTCCTCGAGCAGATAGACGGCGCAGGCGTCGGCCAGCGCGGGCGACAGGATGGCGGCGAGACGCTGGGTCGCGTCGTGGTAATCCAGCGTCTCATTGAGAGCGCCGCTGGCGTCATTCAGGAAACGCAACCGCTCATGCGCGCGGGCGGCCTCATCGCTGGCACGCGCCCGCTCGATGGCCAGCGCCGCGCGTCCGCCGATCAGCTCTGCCAGCCGTGCGTCCTCGGCGCTTAGACCATTGGGGCGGTTGGCGCCGATGTAGATGCCGCCGATCAGCCGGTCTTCGACGATCAGCGGCGCGATGATGAACGACTGCACGTTCATGTGGGCGCGGATCTCTGGCGAGAAGTGAACCCACTGGTCGGCCACCTGCGCGACATCGGGAATGTAGATGGCGCGGCGGTCGAGCAGTGCGCGCCCGATCATCGTCTCGGTCAGCGGCAGCCGGATGCGATCGGCTACCTCTGCGCCCGCGCCGCTGGCCATGCGCGTTGACATCGTCTCGCCATCGTCGTTGACGAGGAAGATGGCGATATTTTCCAGCTCAAGCTCGCCACGCAGGCCCTCCAGTAGCGCTTTGAGCAGGCTATCCAGCGGGAGCTGCGACAGCGAGATTTCGCCGACCGCATCCAGCACGCGCATGCGGCGCTCCAGGGCGCGCTCGCGCGACGCAGCGTCAGCCGCTCCGGTCGCATGCTCCGTGAGGATGAGCGTCACCCCCAGCGTGCGGCCATCGTGGGCGATGGGCTGGAGCGCGCAGTCTACCGTCAGGCTGGCCCCATCGAGACGCCACAGCAGGCACGGCGCGGCCTCGCCGCTCCCGGCCAGCGGCAGGGGCGCGTGCGGCTCGGCGGCGTGGCGCAGCAGATCGTGGATCGAGGCGCCGAGCGTATCGGACGCATCGCGGCCAAGCAGCCGCAGCGCGGCGGGGTTGGCGTAGTGGACGCAGCCCGCCAGATCAACCGCGCACAGCGCCTCGGCCAGCGTCTCCGCGGTCGGGCGCAGCATCTCGATGTAGGCGCGCAGGACTTGCTCAGCGCCGCGTTGCGCTCGCTCGCGCGCCGCATGCCAGCGCCTGCGTCCATAGAGTGTTTTCAGCACGACGGCCGATGACCTCATCGCTCGTTCACATCCTTGGGTTGGCGCCCCCGCGTACGCGCCACTCGCGTCACTTCTGGAACTCGACATCCGCGGCTACAGGCGGACGTCAGCGAATGGCTCCGCCTCGCGCCGCGAGCCGAGCATAGCCCGGCCTGATCTCGCCACGCTCCAGCGCCAGCATGGCGTCGAGCGCGGCGCACGCTACACGCATCTCGGGCAGGTCGGCGCGGCGCGCGAGCGGCGCTAGCCGATGCGTCTCGCGCCAGGCCAGCGTATAGGCCGCCGTTGTGCTCGCTCCCGTGTCGGCCGCGTCTTCCAGCTCAGCTCCGTCAATGATCTCCACAGCGGCGCCCGGACTGACGACGAGATCGAGATAGAGATCATCGCGCCAGGGAATCCCTGTGTGGTCTATCCCGTGTCCCGCGCATACGTCAATGTACCACTGCGCGAGCCTATTTTCAGGGTCGTACATTGCCGTGACGGTATAGGTTTGGCCATCTGGGCGCGCCGAGTAGAGCTGCAGCCAGCGGAAGCCATCGTCGGCGATGCGCGTCAGCTCGCCCGCGGCTGGCTTGACGAACGGCTCGCGCACCCGCCGCATCGAATAGAGCGTCACGACGCCACAAAATGCTGGCTGCTCGGCCCGCGCCACAGTAAACGTGTGCTCCAGGATGCGCGCCCAGTCCGCGCGGTCGCCATATTTGCGTTTCACGGCGCCACCTCTGGCTCGGCCTCTGACTCGGCATCCTCTGGCGGGGTCAGGTCGCCGCCTGCGGCTCGGCGCAGACGATCCCACAGGGCGAGGCCCAGCCCCTCTGGCGTGAAGCTGTGCGCCAGCAGCAGATCGCAGCCGTGGGCGTCGAGTGCGCGGAGGGCGGCGTAGAGGCGGCGGGTCAGCTCTGCCAGCGCGTCGGACGGACCCAGCCGCTCGACCACGACGCCCAGCGCGGTCAGCGCGGCAGCCTCGTCGTCGGGGACGAGCGCGCCCACGCGCAGCCCAGCGCCCAGCGCACGGCGAGCGCCCGCCAGCACGGCGGCGCGTCCCGCCGCGCCTGTGGCATCGTAGACCACCAGGCGTGTGCTCGGCGCGTAGTGGCGTGGCATCTGACCCGGCGCGCGGGCCACCATCTCGCGTACCGCGCTCGGCTCCGCCTGACGCGGCGCTGCCCCCTGCGCGTCGGGCAGCAACTCGCGCAGTTGCTCCAGCGTGACGCCGCCGGGGCGCAGCAGGCGCGCGGGCTGGTGGGTCAGATCGAGCACGCTGCTCTCCACGCCCACCGCGCACGGGCCGCCATCCAGCACAGCGGCGATGCGGCCATCCAGATCAGCCAGCACATGCGCGGCGGTGGTAGGGCTGGTGTGCATGAAGCGATTGGCGCTGGGGGCGGCCAGTGGCGCGCCGACAGCGCGGATCAGCGCACGCGCGACGGGATGCGCGGGCAGGCGCACGCCGACCGTGTCGCCGCCCGCCGCGACGATGGGGGGGATGCGCGACGAGCGCGGCAGCACCAGCGTCAGCGGCCCCGGCCAGAAGCGCTCGGCCAGCTCCCACGCGACTGGAGGAATGTCGCGCGCCACCAGGCGCATCGCATCGAGATCGGCGATGTGCACGATCAGCGGGTCGCTCAACGGGCGCTGCTTGGCAGCAAAGATGCGAGCGACCGCCGCGGGATCGGTAGCGACGGCGCCCAGACCGTAGACTGTCTCGGTGGGAAAAGCGACCAGCCATCCGGCGCGTAACAGCGCCGCGGCCCGCGCGATGGGATCGGCCAAGGGATCGGCCAAAGGATCGGCCTCGGCGTCGGCTGGCCCGGCGAGCGAGGTGGCGCCCAACTCAACAGACGCATCTGTCGAGCTGATGAGCAGTCGCGGTATCGGGTCGGTTGTGTGGTCGCTCATGCGCTAGCGGCTTCCATTCACATTCATCCATTCAATCGCACTGGCTCTGTCGAGCGAGCAAATGAGCGGAGACTTCGCCCATCAGCCCATCTTGCGGGCGATGATGTGTCTTCGGCGCGGTTCGCTCGTCCCTATCAGTGTCGCACAAAAGCAAGGCCATCCTGGAGAGACGCGCTGGGCATGCGGGCGTGGCGCTCGCCGTGCGCTTCAGCTCATCACCGAGATGGCACAGGCGCGTTGCCCTGGGTCGCGCGGTGGGTGTATAGTAGTGCGCGATTGCTGAAAACATCCCAGGAGAACGACGCCCTGAACGCGCAAGCGAGCGGCGCTCGTGGGGCGCGTTGGCGAGGGGGAGATCGTTGACCAGAGCACTCCGCCTGGCGTATGGCATCCTGACGGATGTCGGACGCAAGCGCGAACGTAACCAGGATAATGTCACCAGCAAGGTGCCAGACGAACCAGATACGCTCGAGGAGCGCGGCGCGCTCTTCGTGGTCTGTGATGGCATGGGTGGGCATGCCGCGGGCGAAGTGGCCGCGGAACTGGGCGTGCGCACGATTCGCGAGGTCTATTTCGCATCGCAGGGTCAGGATGTGATTACCTCGATCGCGCAGGCGGTCAAGGCGGCCAACGACGCCATCTATTCTCTGTCGCGCAATCACACCGAATACAGCGGCATGGGTACGACCTGTGTCACGATGGTGATCGTGGGCGGGCGCGCCTACATCGTCAATATCGGCGACAGCCGTGGCTATATCATTCGCGATGGTCAGATGCGCCAGGTGACGCAAGATCACTCGTGGGTCGCCGAGCAGGTGCGCATCGGGCTGCTGACCGAGGAGCAGGCGCGCGTACACGCGCACCGCAACGTCATCACGCGCAGCCTGGGCACCCAGCCCAACATCACCGCCGACCTCTTCGTCGAGACGCTCAAGGCGGGCGACCGCATCCTGCTATGCAGCGATGGCCTGCATGGCTATGTCGAGGAGGCCGCCATCACGCAGGAAGTGGCGACCCAGACCAACCCCGAGGTCGCCGCTCGCGACCTGATTGACATGGCCAACGCCAACGGCGGCCCCGACAACATCTCGGCGATTGTGGTGGATGTGCTGGAGACACCCGACGTGACGGGGCCGATTCCGCTGCCGCCCAACGCCACGGAGACGATCGAGGAAGGCACGACCCAGCCGCTGCCCGTGCCGCCCGGCATGACGCCCGCCGCCAGCGCGGCGGCGGCCAGTGTGGCGGCTGAGAGCGACGCGCTGGCGGCCAAAGCCAGTGCCATGGATGACACGGCGAGGCCCGCCAAGGGGGCAGCGAAGGCGCGTGCGAAGCGAAGCCGCGCCGGGCTGCTCGCGCTGCGCCTGTTGGAGATCGCGGCGCTGCTGCTGGTACTCTTCACCGGCTGGTACGTCGGCTTTGGTCCGCTCGCCACCCAGCGGGCGGCCAACCAGCGTGCGCAAGACAACCTGACCTCGGCCCGCCACATCCTCCAGCAGGCGAGCGCGCAGACACCAACCGCGGCGCTCAAATCGCTCTCGGAGGCGCGGACGCTGGCGTTGAGCGACGTGAACAATCCGGCGCTTGATCCCTCGCTGAAGTCGCAGGCTCAGTCGTTCCTCGATCAGGAACTGGCGCCCGCCGTGCAGCAGGCGCTCCAGCGCTACAACAGCGCCGCTCTCATTACCACGGCGCCCGTCAACAACGCCATCTCGTACACGCTCAACTGTGTCTCGCCCAGCCAGACGACTCCGACCCCGCTCTCAGCGGTGGCGGGTCTGGCGCCCGCGCAGACCTTCGGCTCGCAGCAGGTGGTCTTCGCGCTGAGCGGCGGCGAACTGTATGAGACGCTGCTTCCGGTGGACGCCACGCAGGCGCCCGTCACGGGCGAGACCGTCTGCGCGCCAGTGCCAGTCAAGGGCGTCGGCGCTTTCGTCGCGATCGCCAGCGAGGGCGCCACGATCTACGCGCTGGCGCAGCAGGCGGCGGGCGGCTACAGCGTGGTCAGCGTCAGCGCGACCGGCGTGACGAACAACACACCAGCGGCCAAAGCATCAGTGCTGTTTACGATCCCCGCAACGCAGGAGTCGCCGACCCATCTGGCCGTGGCGGGCAAGTCCATCTATGTCAGTTTCGCGGGGGGCGCGACGACGCCCTTTGGTGTCTGGCTCTTCAACAGCCAGCCCAAGACCGCCGGCGGCTCGGTCAACCCGGCGCAGACCATCACGCTGCCCGCAGCGGCGGCGAGTCTGCTGACCGCGAACAACTCGCTCTACATGCTGCTCGCCGATGGCACGCTGGGCCAGCTTGATGCGGCGCACCTCTACACCACGCTGGCGGTGATCGTCACGCCGCCCGCCACGACGACTGACCCGGCCAACTACACCGCCGCCACGCCCGTGCCGACGCCCGCCAGTCCGACCGTCACAGCGGCCACCGCGACGGCCGCGCCCACCAGCCCGGCCACCGGCACGGTATCGCCGACGGCTACGCCCGCCACGCCGACTGTCGGCGCGACCTTCAGCCAGGGCGCGACGCTGGCGGCTGATCCGCTGGCGCCTGGCGATCTGCTGCTGAGCGACCCGCTCAACAACCGCATCATCCGCCTGGTGACCAGCCCAACCGGGCCGGGCGTGGGCGTGGTGGGCCAATACGTCTATAGCGCGCCGATTGGCAATGTGAGCGAGGTGGCGATGACCGGCGCGGGCGCGACCCTCAACGCCTACGTCTGGACCAACGCCCATCTGGTGACATTCACGCTGCCAGAGCCAGCCGCTGGCAGCTAACTAGCGCTGGCGTTGCGGAGAGAGGCATGGACACGCCGAACAGCTTCACTCCAGTCTGGTTCGACACCTACCTCAAGCCCTACGCTGAGGCGCTGACCAGCATCGAGCTGGCCTTCGTGCAGCGCCAGGCGCCGCTGCCCACCTATCGCGCGCTGCTCGATCTCTGCTGCGGCGATGGTCGGCTGGCGATCCCGCTAGCGGCGTGCGGCTACGCGGTGACGGGCTGGGAGCGCGACGCCCGTATGGTAGCCGCTGCGCGCGCCCGTGCGAGCGCTGCCGGAGCCGACAGCGCTCGCTTCATCCAGGCCGACATGCGCGAGCTGGGCCGTGCGCCCGGCCCCTATGATGTCGTCATCAACATGTGGCACAGCTTCGGCTATTTCGATGCCGAGACGAATGCGTCCATCGTGCGCGCGATCCATGAGCAGCTCAATCCGCGCGGGCGCTTCATCATTGATCTCTACAATCGCCACTATTTCGCCGAGCATCAGGGCGTCGAGGTGGTGGAGCGCGATGGCCGTCGTATCACGACGACGCGCGCCATGTCGGGCCATCGGCTGACGGTGCGCATCAACTACGGCTCCGACGCGCCCGCCGATGTATTCGACTGGCAGCTCTATACCGACGAGGAGTTTAGCGCGCTGGCGGAGCAGATCGGGTTCCGCCGCCTCGTCGCCTGCTGCTGGGCCGACGAGGCGCGCGCCATCACCCCCGCCGATGGCCGCATACAGCTCGTCTTCGAGAAGGCGTAGACCTTTGTGGCAACGACATGCCACCCGTCGATTGGTTTTCGTCCGGTACGGAACAACGGGCGGCTGAAGCCGCAGCTACGTGACCTACGGCCGCAAAGCCCGCCTGCGCGGGCTAGGAACCGCTCTGCCATCTCCCAGGCCGCGCAGGCGGCCTTTGCGGCGGAACGCCCTTAGCC
>JAICVT010000353.1 GCA_025935235.1 Ktedonobacterales bacterium
CTCCAGCCACAGCGCGCCCGCCGCCTCGAAGCGCCCCTCGGCGATGCGCTGCTTCGCCCGCGCGAAGACCTCGGGGTAGTCATCCGCCAGCCAGGCGAAAACCTGCGGCGTGGTGTGCAGGAAGTGGTACTCCGGGTAGCGAGCCATCAGCGCGGTGGCGATGCCGAAGGTGCGGGCGGCCTTCTCGCGCGTGTGGCGGGTCTGCCAGAGCCAGGCCACATCGAGGTGGCCGTGGCCGATGGCGACCACCGCTGGCCGCGCTTCGGCGTCGTAGCGCGCGCGCAGCTCGGCCAGCCGCGCCCGCAGCGCCGCCAGCGCCTCGCTGGCCGAATCAACCACCGTCGCGCTGACCGTGCCGACCGGCTCGGAGATCATGGGTCGGCGCAGGTCAACGCGATCCCAGGCGTCTTCGAGCGCCTGCCAGAGCGGATGGACGAGCGGGTCGTCCGCCTCCAGCGCGTCCACCAGATCGCAGCCCGCCAACAGCAGGTGATAGAGCGCCTCGACCTGGCGGTTGAGCAGGGCGACCTCGGCATACTCCAGGCGATGCTGGCGCGCCAACATGCCGCTCCAGGCGCGCACGTCGAAGGTGATGGCTCCGTAGGAGGCGTATTCGTCCGGCAGCAAGACATCAGGATGATGCTGATTGATGCCTTGCAGCAGGCGCCCGTTGACGTAGAGCAGCCCCTCGGGCCAGCCGAAATCGCGGCTGACGCCCAGCAGCAGTCGCAGGACGACGGCATACTGGTCGCTGATTTGCGCCACGTTCCACTGCGGCGGAATCTGCGCCTCGCCATGAAACCAGGCGTTCTGATCGTATCCGCCCCAAGAGTCGCTCGGCGCGATGGCGCGCCAGCCCGGCGCATCGCCATCCGGGATCGGCGTCTCCTGTGGCGCTATGTTCTCGCCGAGCGGCAGCATGCGCAGATCATGCAGCGCTCGGCGCTCGCGGTACATGGCGTGGCCAAGGTCTTCGAGTCCGCGACGGATACGATGGGTGGCTGGTTTCATGGCGATGTTGACCTGACGCTGACCTGTTGACTTACTCTGGCATGACGGAGAGCGCGACGAACGACGGATGATCGGCGTCGTGCAGGATGCGCTGGCGCGCTGGGCGTGTCTCGGTGGTCGTGGCGCTCGACGCTCCGGTGTTCAGGTTGCGCTCCCAGCGCGGGAAGTTACTGCTGGCGACATCCAGCCGGATGCGATGCCCCGGCAACACCATGATGGCCGTCGCCCAGAGATCAATGCTGATCTGGTAGGTCTGGTCGGCGCTCAGCGGCTCAGCGACGGCGTCCACGCCGTTGCGATAGCGCATGCGTGTGACGCCATCGGTCAGCGGGATCGCGCGGCCATCGGGCCACACGTCCACCAGCCGCGCAACGAAATCGGTATCAGGCGCGTCGGTCGCCACATGCAGCGAGACGCTGACCGGGCCAGTGATCTCCAGCGGGCGCTCCAGCGGCGCCGAGGTGAAGACCAGCGTATCCTCGCGGCGCTCCACCGGCGCCTGGTCAATCGGGCCAGAGCGGAAGAGGCCGTGAATGAGCGTCGGGCCGCCGACGGTTGGCGTCGGGTTTTGCGGGTCGTAGGTGTAGTGGTCGGCTGGCTCGGCGCCCGGCTGCGCCTCGCTCAGCGCGCCATCGCCCGCCGCGCTGTTGGCGTGACCGCCGCTGTGCAGATACCAGCGCCGCTCGGTGGCGCCCTCAGGCGGCCAGTCTTGCGCGGTCTTCCAGATGTTCGCGCCCATCACGAAATACTTGACTGGCGCCTGACGGTCGAAGGGGCCAGGCTGTCCCTTGAGCCAGCGGTCGAAGAACTGAAGCTGGAAGCTCATCAGGTCAACCTGCATGTCGAGCAGGCCGGCCGACGAGGCCATGCCAAAGTAGAGGTCGCCGATGACGGGAGCGAAGACGCCGTGTGTCCACGGCCCGATGAAGAGGTATTGTCCCTGCCGCCCGCGCCGCCGCATCTCCTGAAAGTTGCGAATGGTGCCCTGCAGGAAGAGATCGTACCAGCCGCCGATGTGCAGCATCGGCAGGTTGATGTCGTCATACTGCTGCGGACCATGCGGCAAGTCGGCGAAGTCGCCGGTATCGCGAGCGTGGATGCTCTCGGCGAGCGGCTGGTTCAGGTCGAGGGAGACCAGCGGGCCGAACTGGTTGAGCGGCAGCGATTGGTAGCCCTGTGTGGGCAGCGTGTCGTAGGCGCTGACCAGCCCGTAGAGCGCCCGCCCCAGCGCCTGTGGATCATTGGCATAGCGGCGGAAGATCTGCCCAATGCCCTGCTGCATCAGCCAACTCGCCTGCACGCCCCACTCCAGCACACCATTGCGCTGGGTGGTCTCTTCGGCGTTGGCCCAGGTAACGACCGGGATCATCGCGCGCAGCTCGGGGGCGCCAGTGGCCATCCACTGTGTCTGGCCGAAGTAGGAGGCGCCGAACATGCCGACCTGTCCGTTGCTGCCGGGCAGGTTCGCGGCCCAGGCGACGCTCTCCAGCCCATCCTCGCGCTCGTGCTTGAAGGGATACCACGCGCCCTCAGAGGTGAACGTGCCGCGCACATCCTGGATGACGACGATGTAGCCGCGCCGCGCCGCCTGCCCCGGATCGAGCAGGCTGGAGCCGAGCGGCAAATCCTTGCCATACGGAAGACGGGTCAGCAGGACGGGATACTGGCCCGCGCCACCATCATCGGGACGATAGATGTTGGCGCGCAACGTCACCCCATCGCGCATGGTAGCTGGCACGTCGTACTGCACGGTCACGTTCGAGGCTGGCTGCGCATTCATGCTGATCGGTCCTCCCATCGCGCCATCCGCGTTCGCGGAGAGTCGCTGAGATGTGGCAATCGTGCGCCCGCGCCTGTGCGAGCGCATGGGAAACAACCACCGAGCAGGCAATAAACAAGAAAGGACGGCTCGACATCGAGCCGTCCTCGTGCGAAGCGCGCGGCGCGCCGCTAGAGCATCTGCGCGAACTTCGCAAAGAACTGGCTGATCTGGCTCTGCACCAGCGGCTTGGCCATGCCCTCAAACGCCGAGAGCGGCCCATTGACATTGGCGACCGCCGAGTAGGTCAGCGTTGAGCCACTGCCGCTGGGCGCGATGTCCACCGTACCGTTGGCGTTGACAATGCTGCGGTTGAGCGACATCTTCATGTGGCTCGGAGCGCTGCTCTCGTCAATCGAGACCGTCACGGTGCGGACGCCACCGCTGAGCGGCCCAAGGTTTGGCAGGTTGATGGACGCGGTCAGCGAGTTGTCGCCAAACTGCACATTCTGAAGACCTGCCGCGTTCTGCAGGACGGTCGGGTTGTGCAGCGCATCCCAAACAGCCTGCGGGCTCGCGGAGAAATTCTGGCTACCACTCAGTTCCATTGGAGACGAATCTTCCCTTCCTGACAAGTGGACGGTCGGCGCGCGAGATTCGCGCGTGGCGTCTGTCGCCGCCGCCATTATACGGGTAGCATGTCAGCCACGCAAGCATGCGCCTGGTCGGTACGCCAGAGAGCGCGCTGGCGGCGTGCGCCTGGCGCTCAGAATGGAACGCTCAGACCGAGGGCGTGGCGCCACCGTCAATGATGATATCTTCGCCAGTCAGGCTAGGGCAAAGGTCAGAGACGGCCAGCAGCGTCATGTTGGCGATCTCGGCCATCGTCACATGCCGCCCGGTGGGGATGCCGCGCGCCTCGCGCTGGAGGGCCTCGGCGACATCCATGCCCTGCGCGTTGGCCTTCAGCTCGATGCTGCGCCGCAGGTTCTCCGTCAGCGTCCAGCCGGGGCTGATCGAGTTGATGCGCACATTGTGGCGCGCCAACTCGCGCGAGACACCGCGCGTGAAGTTGACCAGTGCGGCGTTCACCATGCTGCCAGCGATGAAATCGGCGGTGGGGATGCGCGCCGCAGTGCCGACGATGTTGACGATGCGCCCGTCGCCGCGCTCCATCATGTGTGGCCCCACCGCGCGCACCAGTCGCACGTAGCCCAGGCCCTTCACCTGCCACGCATCCTGGATGTCGGCATCAGACATGGTGAAGAAGCCTTCGTACTTGGAGCGCGCCGCGCAGTTGATGAGGATGTCAATGTGGCCCATGCGCTGGATCGCCTCGGTCACCACGCGCTCCACCTCACCCAGCAGGCTGAGGTCGGCAACGAGGGTGAAAATGGGCGCCTGATCGCTCTCGCCACGCAGTTCGCGCGCGGCTTGGTCGAGCCGCGTGCGCGTCTTGCCGACCAACGTGACGACAACGCCCTCCTGATGCAGCGAGCGGGCGATCTCGCGGCCAATGCCCTGACTGGCCCCCGTCACAACCGCTGTCTTGCCGCGCAGCCCGTAGTCCATACGTGTGCCAGCC
>JAICVT010000215.1 GCA_025935235.1 Ktedonobacterales bacterium
GCGTGAGTTTGCCAGCGTGGTTCCACAGCGTCACCTTGTAGAGGTTGCCGCCGAAGCCCGTGCCGTCAGCCAGGTGCTGCGTCCAGTCGGTCGGATGGGCGGTGATGAGTTGTTCCGGCACCGCGTAGGAGGTCGGATACGTCATCGCCTCGAGGAAGTAGGTCGCCGGCTGCGCCAGCGTCAACACCAGCGTCTGCGCATCGGGAGTTTGGATTGAGTCACCGATCAACGTTTGGATGCTGCCGGAGATCTTGCCAGTGGCAGCGTCGCAGGTCTCTGCGGTGTTGAAATTCTCTGCGTCTTTGAGGGTGTAGAGATAGTACGCCGCCGGGGACGCGGTGCAGGGGCTTTCAGCCCGGTTGATGGAGTAGGCGTAGGTTTCCGAAGTGATCGGTGTGCCGTCGCTCCACTTCAAGCCTGGCTTCACCTTGAAGGTGTAGGTCAGACCGTCCGAACTGACCGTCGGCATGCCCTGCGCCGCCCACGGCTCGACCGCCAGTGTCGGGTCGAGGACGAGTAGACCAGGGAAAACAGCCGTAATCGCTTCAGCCGAATACAGGTCGGTGTTGACGGCCGGATCAAGAACTTTGATATCGGAGATACCGCCGATTTGATCCTTGAAGATCTGCTGGCTATCTGGTACCGGGGTATTGCTGCTCGAGCTGCCGTTGGTCTGACAGCCGGCGAGCAGCATTGCGAGGCTGCCTGCCAGTGTCAACAGAGCGGCAAGAGACGTCTTGCGTGCGCCTGGTCGCATACGTGTTGAACCTCCTGAATTGCGCGTGACGCGCGAGCGCGCCAACCTGCGACACCCGAGGAAGGAAAGGAAAGGGACAGAATCGGCGCGCCCGCATCGGGTACGCGCATGGTCGGTTCCACAGAACAGCGGTGAACGTGTCGAGTCTTCCACAGCCACACCCGTCATGGATGCTCGAGCTGCGTCGCCGGTGTATGTCCTGCGCTACATCCAGTGTTTCCTGGGTTTCCTGATCCTCGCCGACGCGCCATGTGGCGCGCCGTTTGGTTCCATCGCAAGGTAACTATTGTTGCCTGCGCTACTTCCTGCGCTTGATGGTCTTCGCTCACGCGCTGTGTGGCGCGATGACTGAGACGACTGATTCGATCAGCGACGCGCTTCCCTCGTGTGAGTAGCCGAAGCGCAGGATTGGTATCGTACACAATACTACGTAGGGTTCCCTCCAAATATCACAGCACGATAGATAACCTTCGGCGCCGCGACCTTGCCCTGGCGCCGTCTGCGCGATGATGTGTCCAGCGTTCGTATGCCCGCGCGAGTTGCTCGCCGTGGTGGGAACGAGTGGCCGCATGTCATACTGCGCACATCATATGAATCAGTACGTCATGTTACGGTCAACGATCACACACTGCGATGATCTGAGATGATCTCAGACGAGACTCGTCGCCCTGACGGATACGGAGGCGTGTGTGACGATAGCAGTGACGTGGCGCCATGCGTTGAGGCGCAGCAGAGCGCATGAGGAGGAGCGCGCATGTCGTCCCAGCATCCATCCCAGCGCCCATCCCAGCGAGGCGACCCCGCCGATAGCCCCTGGCGCACGCTCGCGGCGCGCGAGGTCTATCGCAACCAATGGCTCAGCGTCACCGAATATCAGGTCATCCGGCCAGATGGCGCGCCGGGACTTTACGGCGTGGTGGACCCTGGCGACAATGTGACCATCGTCGCGCTCGACGATGACGAGCAGGTCTGGGTGGTCGAGGATTTTCTCTATCCCATCCAGCAGCGCGGCTGGTTTCTGCCCACTGGCGCGATTGAGCAGAGCGAAGACCCGCTGCTAGCGGCGCAGCGCGAGCTCGCGGAGGAGACGGGCCTGCGCGCCACACAGTGGGAGCGCCTGGGCGCATTCTACCTGACGCCGGGCATCGCCACGCAGCGCAGCTATCTCTTCCTCGCGCGCGGGCTGACGCCGGGCGAGCCACAGCGCGAGCCAACCGAGCGTGGCATGACACAGCGGCGCATGCCTCTGCGCGCGGCCCGCATTGCCAGCAGACGCGGCGAGGCGCTTAGCGCCGTCACGGCGCTGGGCCTCGCCCTCGCCTGGGAAGCCCTACACGCGGATGAGGTGTGAGGCGTGACAACACGTCCGTCGGGGTTTGCAGGCTCACTGGCTCCCCCTCCCCAACCGCTCCCGCTGCGGCGGGAGCGGGGCTGGGGGTGAGGTTTGCTCGCTGGCTAGGCTGTGAAGATCGCCTCGGTGAGCTCGCTCAGGTCGCGTAGCGCCGCGTCTGGCGCACAGGCGCGCAGATCGTCGAGCGAGTGAACGGAGCCGGTGGCGACGGCGATTACACGCAGGCCATGCGCGGCGCCGCAGCTGATATCCGCTGGGGTGTCGCCGATCACCCAGGTATCGCGGCGCTGGGGATGCGCGCCTGTCAGCCGCGCGGCGCGGGCCAGCGCCAGCGGTGGCAGCGCGGCGCGATCCTCGGCCTGGTCGCCGAAGCCGCCGATCCACGGCGCGACGCGCAGGTCGGCGTCTGGCGGCGTCTGCGCCTGCACGAAGCGCGCAGCCAGCCCGGCGGCGGAGAGCTTGCGCCAGGCGATGCGTTCGATGTTGCCCGTCACCAGCCCAAGCGTCGCGCCAGAGGCGAGCAGCCAATCGAGTGTGGACGCGGCGTGTGGCGTGTGGTAGGCGCGCAGGTCAGCGGGCGCGAGCAGATCGTAGGCGTCGGCGGCCGCGATACAGAACGTGGCCAGCCCAGTGGTGATTTCGGCATCGGGTACGCCCGCCGCGAGCAATTCGCGTCGCGCGATGGCGCTATCGGTCATGCCCGCCGTCTGGCCAAACTCAGCGGCGGTCAGTCGCACATCGAAGATGGCTCGCGCCGCCTCACAGAGCGCCTGCCGATGGACGGGTGGCGCGCCCCGCACCAGCGTGCCATCTATGTCGAAGAGTATTAGCCTCACACGGCCTCCCGCCCGGCCAGACCAGTTGGTTGGCGCAGGTGCCAATCGGTCACGCGCTGGTAGGCGTGGCCCAGGCGCAGCAACGCTGGCTCGTTGAAGTGTCCGGCGGCAAGTTGCAGGCTGGCGGGTAGCCCGGCGCTGGTAAATCCACAGGGCAGCGCGAGCGCCGGTTGGCCTGTAAGATTGAATGGGAAGGTATTGCGCAGCGTCGCGTAACTCGCCGCGACCTCACGCTCGCCCAGGCGCAGCGGTTCGTCGAGTGTGGCGATGCGTGGCGCGATGATCGGCAGCGTCGGCATGGCGAGCGTGTCGAGGTCACTCAGCAGCGCCCGCATCTTCGCCGTGAAGGCCTGGCGGATGCGCTGCCCACGGATGTAGTCCGAGGCCAACTGCGCGGCGCCCAGTTCGATGCTGGCGCGTACAGCGGCGGTATAGCGGTCGGCGCGCTCGCTCGCCCAGCCCATCTCGGTGTGGTAGAGCGCGGCTTCGGGTCGCTGCACCGCCCGATAGCAGCTAGCGAACAGGTCCTCGTTCAGCTCCGCTGGCAGATCAACCTCGCGCACCTCAGCGCCCAGCGCCTGCAACTGGCCAATGGCTGCGCGCACGAGCGCCGCCACCTCTGGCTCGACGCCCTCGAAGAAGAACTGGCGCGGCACGCCGATGCGCGCGCCCCGCACGGCCTCCGCTGGCTCGCGCCGATCCATCAGCCCAGCCGCGAAGTCCAGCGTGGGCGCCTCGATGCTGTCCGGGTCGGCGGGATCGTAGCCCGCAAGCTCATCCAGCAGCAGCGCGCAGTCTTCGACGCTGCGCGCAAGCGGCCCAGCATGGTCATATGACCAGCTCAGCGGGATGACGCCCGCGCGACTGACCAGTCCATAGGTCGGCTTGAGGCCCGTCACGCCGCAGCACGCCGCTGGAATGCGAATCGAGCCGCCCGTGTCGGTGCCGAGCGCGGCCAGAAACATGCCCGCCGCAATGCCCGCCGCCGAGCCGCCGCTGCTGCCGCCGGGAATGCGCTCCAGGTCCCAGGGATTGCGTGTGGGCGGCGTGAAGGTTCCCCAGGCGAACTCATGCGTATTGGTCTTGGCGACGAGCGCCGCGCGCGCCGCGCGCAGCCGTGTCACCGCCGCCGCGTCCTCGTCGGGGATGTAGTCCTCCAGCACGCGCGAGCCTGCGGTCGTGCGCACGCCGCGCGTCTCGTAGAGGTCTTTGACGCCGATGGGGATGCCACAGAGCGGGCTGGTCTCGCGTGCGGCGCGCTGGTCGCTCAGTTCCGCATCCGCTGCGAGCGCCGCCGCCTGCGCATCCGCCGCCATCACCGTGACGCAGGCCTTCAGCGCGCCATCGAGCGCCTGGATGTGTTCCAGGCTGCGCTCGACCAGCGCCATAGCTGTCAGCGCGCCGCTGCGCAACTGGCGCGCGGCCTCCGCGACCGTCAGCGGCCAGCGCCCGCTCGTGTCTGCTGTCTCCGCGCTCACTCGCGCCTCCTCGCCTCGGCTCGTTGCAGGCTCATCGCCTCTGAGGGCATCGAAAAAGTAGAAACCTTTGAAGAAACCTTTAAACTACACGTCAGCTGCGCGCGCGCATAAGCGCCTCGGCGCGCAGCAGATCATCGGGTGTTGTCACCTTGATGTTCGCCGCATCGCCGGGCGCGATGACCACTGGCGCACCTGCCGCCTCGACCACCGACGCAGTATCCGTCCCCTCGAAGCCCTCATCCCGCGCGCGATCATACGCCGCCAGCAGCGTGCGCGCCTCGCAGGCCTGCGGCGTCTGCGCCCGCCACAGCTCATCCGCCGCGAAGACCTGCTGCGCCACGCCGTCCACGCCGACCCGCGCGATGCGCTCATCCGCCGCGACGGGCGTCGCCAGCAGCGCGCCGCCCGGTCGGGCCAGCCCGCGCACAGCCGCCACCAGCCGAGCGATCTCTGCGTCCGTCGCCAGCGGACGCGCCCCGTCGTGAATCATCACCAGCGCGATCTCGCCTGAGGTGATGCGCGTGCGCAGTGATTCCAGCGCGCGCTCCTCCGACTGATGGCGTGAGGCGCCACCAGCCAGTGTTGCGCTGACCTTCGTGAAGGCGTAGGGTACGAGCAGTTCCGCGTGGATGCGCGCAAGCTCATCTGGGCGCCCGATCACGACGATCTCATCCACCAGCGGTGAGGCTTGAAACGCCTTGATCGCGTGCGCCCCGACGGGCATGCCAGCCAGCGGCAGGAAGATTTTGTTCTGCGCGGCGCCCATGCGCGCGCCCTGGCCCGCGCAGAGCACGATGGCCAGCGTCTTGCCGCGCCCAACGCTCTCGTTGGCGCCGTGCGTCACATCCGCTCCTCCACTGCTCGCTCCGCGCCGCCACGTAGCTGCGTCTGCGCGCCAGACTACTCTGGGCTAATTGTGACGGGCCTCCGTGTGCAGGCTGCTGTCAATCGCGGCATCCACACGGTCGGCCAGTGTGTGGTCGCCGCGCAGTTCCGTCGCTAGCCGCACGCCAGCGGTCAGCAGCGCATTCTGGCCGCCGCTCGCCAGGGCAGGACGCAGCGCCAGATACTCCTCAGCCGCCGCCGCGACGAGTTGCGCCGCTGTGGGCGCATCGCCTGCGCTGGTCGTCACATCGCTGCGCGCCGCGACCAGGCCCACCACGCCAGCGAAGGCGCGCGGCGTATTCTCCATCTGCATGAAACGGCGCGCCGCCGCGATGGCGCCAGGGGTGTCGCCCGCCATCGCGCTCTGCTCCACCGTGCGGATGAGCGTGCTGCCGATCAGGCCGCCGGAGACGGGCATCGAGGAAGCGGCAGGCAAGGCAGCCGCGCCCGCCGGGATGCTCACGCCCAGCGCGTTGACGGCCACCGCCGCCGTGTAGAGCATTGGCCAGACGTCGTGGTGCTGGGTCTGGCGCATCACCGTCGCCACGGCATGTACGTAGAGCAGTGTCTGCCCGGCGCTGGTCAGCGCCGCTGTATCGCCCATCCCGATGCTGTTGATGCGCTCGGCCACGGCCAGCGCCATGCCATTGACGATGCCAAGCGGAGTCGCGCCCGCGCGCAGCGCCTCGAGCGTCGCGTCGCAGGCCGCCGTCGCATCACCCGCCATCAGCGCGCGCTGGTAGCTGGCTCCGGCGTGCTGCTCAGCGGGAATTGAGAGGCGTGTGCGCATCCATGAGAGGTCGTGCGCCTGATCGCTGGCATATGCGCGGGCCGTCTCGCCGATCTGGCCGTTCGGCGCGGCGTCGCTCAGCAGGTTGGTCGCCCAGAAGATGAACGCGGGATAGCGCCCACCCCACTCGGCCATCTCCATGATCTCGCTGGCCGTGACGATGCCCGTGAGTGGCATGCCGCCGCCGACGAAGCGGAAGCGCAGCGCGACGTAGAGCGCTTCGAGCACGGCGCGATAGTCGGCGCCGGTCGCGTTCAGGCCGAGCAGCACGCGCCGCAGCGTCGTCACATCGCGCGCCGCAAACGCATCGCTGACGGCTTCGTGGGCGCTCTTGCCGCCGGGAATCTCCATCGGCTCAATCGGGTCTGGCAGGCTTGGCTCAGGTTGGGATATGCTGGCGCGCACGGCCTCCTGCGTGGCCATGAAGCCCTGCACGAGCGGCATGGCTGGCGCAACCTGGCGCCGCTGCTCCTCGCCTGGCTCCGGCCCCATCGGGATCGCCTTCATCCAGTCGGTGACTCTGCCGCTGACCGCCAACACGCCCAGCGCACGCGGAGAGGCGCCGCCCCAAAGCGCATCAATCCCTACACGGCCACCGACTTTCGACGGTTTCAGATTGCGCTGGCCCAGCAGCTTGAGGGTCTCGCTGATGACAGCCGCCTCATCGCCGCTGGCAATCGCCTTGGCGAGGGTTGTGGTGTCCGCATAGAGCATCATGGACATGCGCTCTCGTCGCTCCTTTACTTCTTACATGCTGGCGTTCGCCCAGCGTCTCGTTTGGCGCTCGAATGGCGCGCGACCGACGCGCTCAGGCGCCGCTCTGCTCGCGCAGCTCGCGTATCTGCTGCTCGATCGGCGGGATGTTGATGTAGTCTTCGTCCAGCAGGCGATAGGCGCGCTGGAGATAGAGCTGCGCCAGCCGCGCGCCCGTCTCATCGGAGCGAGTGGCCGCCTCGGCGAGTTGGTCGGCGCGATACTTCTCGGGCAGGGTCGAGGCGAGCATGCGCAACTGGCCGCCCACCTCGTCGAGGACGCGGGTGTCGTGGCCATCAATCGCGTAGCGCGCCTGGCCCGCAAGACGCGCCATCTCGCCGAGGCGGTCGCGCTCTGGCAGCGCGCTCGCCACGATCATCTGTGGATCGAGGTCATCGAGCGCTGGGCCACCCGCCTTGGCGCCGCCTGTGGCGCTGCTGCCAGTGGTGGCTGCGCCCTCGCTGGGCGTGGGCCAGCGCGCCTGAAACTCCGCGTAGCTGCGCCCATACTCAGCGCTCGCCTCTGCTGCGAACACCATCCGCTGGCTGTCATCGGAGATGAGCAGCGTGCCGATATCGCAGAGGTCGTCGTCGCGCTCCTCAGCCATCTGGCGCAGCAACTCGTAGCTCTCGACCTCCTCCAGCATCGGCGGGATCGGCATCGCGCTCATCGCCGCGCCATCGCCCAGCGCCTCGGCTGGCAATTGCCCGCTGAACATCGGCGGCAGATATTTGCCCAGCGAGAAGGAGATTGGCAGGGTGAC
>JAICVT010000577.1 GCA_025935235.1 Ktedonobacterales bacterium
ATCCCGAGGTCATCAGTCCCGACTCGCCGACCCAGCGCGTCTCTGGCGAGCCAGCGGTGGGCTTCGCCAAGTTCCGCCATTTCACCCCCATGCTGAGCCTGGCCAATGTGCGCACGCCTGAGGAGCTGATCGCCTGGCGCGACCGCGCGCAGAGCATCCTGCCGGAGGCCGAGTTCCACTACGTTGGCGAGCCAAAGATTGACGGCCTGAGCATGAATCTGGTCTATCGCGATGGCGCGCTGGTCGTCGGCGCGACGCGCGGCAATGGCGAGGTCGGCGAGAATGTCACCGCCAACGTCCGCACGATCCGCGACATCCCGGCGCGACTGCGCCAGGGGGACGACGCGCCGATCCCCTCACAGGTGGAGGTGCGCGGCGAGATCTACATGCGGCGCGCCGACTTCGAGGCGCTGAACGAGCGTCTGGCGGATGAGGCGAAGGCGGCGGGCGTCGAGCCGAAGCTCTTCGCCAACGCGCGCAACTCGGCGGCTGGCTCGCTGCGCCAGAAGGATCCGCGGCTCACGGCGAAACGCCCGCTCTCGTTCCTGGCCTACCAGATCGCATCCATCCAGGGGGCGCCGGAGCCAGAGAGCCAGTGGCAGGCGCTAGCCTGGCTGCGCGCGTGGGGCTTCCCCGTCAGTCAGCTCGCCACGCGCTTGCAAACGCTGGAGGAGGCGCAGGGCTACGCCGACCAGATGGCACAGAAGCGTTTCGAGGTACCGTTCGATATTGACGGCGCGGTTATCAAGATTGACGCGCGCTGGCAGCAGCAGGAGCTGGGTGTGGTGGCGCGCGATCCGCGCTGGGGCATCGCCTACAAGTTCGCGCCGGTCGAGGCCAACACCAAACTGCTCGACATCGTGGTGACGGTCGGGCGCACCGGCGCGCTGATCCCCAACGCGCGGCTGGCGCCCGTGCAGATCGGCGGCGTTACCGTCTCGAACGCGACGCTCTTCAACGCCGACGAGGTGGCGCGCAAAGACTTGCGCATCGGCGACACGGTGGTAGTGCAGCGGCACGGCGATGTCATTCCCGGCGTGGTGAAGGCGCTGGTGGAGCTGCGCGACGGCTCTGAGCAGGTCTGGAGCTTCCCCACGGAATGCCCAATCTGCCACACGCCAGTCGTGCGCAACGAAGATGAGAAGGTGACGTACTGCCCGAATACCGCCTGTCCGGGCAGACAGCTCGAGGGCTTGCAGCACTTCGTCAGCCGCGGCGCGATGGATATTCAGGGCATGGGCGAAATGATCGTGCTGCGGCTGGTGTCGGCGGGGCTAGTCAGCTCGCCCGCCGACATTTATCAGTTGACGCTGGAGCAACTGCTGGCGCTGCCGGGATTCCAGCAGAAGAGCGCCACCAACCTGCTCAACGCCATCGAGGCCAGCAAGGCGCAGCCCTTCGCGCGCGTGCTGTTTGGGCTGGGCATCCGCTATGTCGGCGAGAAGGCGGCTGAGACGCTGGCCAGCGCCTTCGCCGATGTGGACGCGCTGATGGCTGCGCCCGAAGAGCAGCTTGCCGACCTGAACGGCATCGGTCCGCGCATCGCGCAGAGTGTCTTTCAGTGGACACACGACGACGCCAACCGCGCGCTGATTGAGCGGCTGCGCGTGGCGGGTCTGACGCTGACCGCGCCGCCTGAGTCAGAGCGCTCCACCGATGGCCTGCCGTTCTCTGGCCAGAGCTTCCTGCTGACCGGCTCACTGGAGCGGCTGACGCGCGGCCAGGCCGAGGAGGCGATTCGCGCGCTGGGCGGCAAGATTGCCAGCGCCGTCAGCAAATCGCTCGATCACCTGATCGTCGGCGCGGCGCCGGGCAGCAA
>JAICVT010000441.1 GCA_025935235.1 Ktedonobacterales bacterium
CCCCATGATGACATCCAGACTGCCGCCCGTCAGCCCGACATTGTAGAAGTTGGAGTCCAACTGCCCGCCGACGAAGTTGATGTTGGAGGTCCCCGAGAACCCCGCGCCTGCCGGGGTCAGCGTCACCCAGTTGCCCTGCCCAGTCAGCCCCAGCACCGTCAGGTTGCCAATGGCGCCCGCGCAGGTGGCGGGGACTTGCACGCCCTGGAAGTTGAGGCCCGCGACGCTGATGGTGTGAGTGGTGTTGGCCAGATAGGGCGAGCCGGGGGTGTGGGCGGCGGTGGCACCGGAGCGGGTATCGAGCAGGCGGATGGGCTTGGAGAGGTAGGTGATGGCGCCGCCGCTGGTTGCGCCGGGCGCCAGATGCGCCACCTTGACCCAGGTCCCCACGCTCGTGCCGTCGCCTGCGGTGCAGAGCCACAGTTCGCCGTTGGCGTCGCGGATGCAGTCGCCGATGACGAAGTAACCACTGGTCGGCGCGCCCACCGATCCCCGCACGTTGATCCCTAAGATTCCTGTACCATTGGCGACAAAGTCGTAGCCAATGTTCGATTCACCCGCCACACCCCAGCCAGAGGCAGCATAGCCAAGGACCCCTACTCCATCTATGCCGCCTCCCGCGACGCCTGTGCCAGCGCCTGGCGAACTCTCCACTTCGCCCCAGACGCCTGTGCCTGAGGCCAGCGTTTCGCCCTTCACACCGACTCCAGACAGGTCTAGCGAGTGGCCATACACGCCGACGCCGCTACTTGTGTTATCTACTCCGGCGACGCCAGACGCTCCATTCTGCGAGATGCCCAGGATGGCAGGGTAATGGTAATCGGTGTTAGTCGTCGACACCGTAAACACCGCTGCCGTTGCCGGGGTTGTGTTACTCAGCGTGGTTCCTAAGGTCTCACTATTGCTTTGGCCCAAGATGAGGTAGTCGCCGTTGGCCAGCGGCGCGGCGTGGGCGGGCTGTGCGCCGCCCAGCGCGACGGCGCCGACCGTAGCGGCTGCAGTCGCGGCGGCCGCTCCGCGCAGCAGGCCGCGACGGCTCGTCAGCCCAGCGTGCGGCTGCGATTCGTGAACGCCTGCGCTCTCAGCAGCCACAGCCGCCTCTGCCGCCGCTTCTGGAGGTGCGGGCGAGATGTCGGCGAGCGTGGCGGGTTCGGCGTCGAGCGCCGCGCGCAGATGCGCGTTCTCCGCTTGCAGCGCCTCAATCGCCGCCTGCTGTGTGTCGAGGGTAGCCCGCAGTTCGATCAGTTGCGCGAGAATAGCATCCGTGGATGAGTCAACGTGTGACAACGGCAACCTCCATATCAGTCGCCTGCGCAATTCTGCCTGCTGGCGAGCGCGGCCACACCTGTATACATGGTCTGCTCGCTCCTGTCAATACAGCGCCACACGCCGCGACAGTTCACTCCACGTCGCGCATGCTGAGCTGGATGCGCCCGCGCGCCGCGTCCACCGCCAGCACGCGCACGTTGATGACCTCACCTGACTGGGCTTCAGCCCTCGCTCCCATCTAGATGCGCAGTGATGGCCTGCTGATAGTATGCGGAGACCCGTGTGAAAGCGGCGCCTATGGCAGGCTCGAGATGACACTCTGCGGCAAGCGCGGCATATGGTATGCGCCACGACGCGGGCGGTGGCTCGAGCGAATCGGGGAGCGCATGGGTACGCCGACGGACGAACGTCGCTTCGAGCGCCCGCTGCACGCGCTCCGCATCAGGTATCCCCAGATCGAGGAGCAGGAGCAGATCCACCAGGTCTTTGACACGGGTGTTGGCGCGGGAGCCACGCGGCAGAGAATACGCGTGGATCTTCTCAGCGAACTGCTGCTCTCTGGCGAGTACAGCGGCGTGAACCGGAGAGATACCGGCGAAGCTCAACGTATCCTGCCCGGTTAGCCACTCGGGCGGCGCGATAATGGGATCACCGATGCCAACATCTATGTGAAACGTTGCGAAGACGCGCACATCGAGACGCGCCTCGATCGGATACCGCGCGCCCCCTTCTGGAGCTGCGTCAAGTTCGGCGATCTGCTCGCCGATGCGAAAGATGAACCCGTCCTGGAGGTCGCGCTCAGCGGCATCCTGCAGCGCGTCGCGGATGGCGACATGTGGCGAACGAACCACCTCGTCGGCGTCGAGCTGTGAGAGGGATGGTATCGTGAGATCGAGATCATTAGTCGCGCGTGCGGCGGCGCCGAGTCGCAGTTCAAAGCTGTAGCCGCCTTTGAGCGTCCAGGGGGGCGAAGGCTCGGCGAACAAGCGGGCCAGAATGCGATCAAATGCGACCTGACGTCGCAGGCGCATTAAATCAACGCCGCTCGACTGGGCCGTCCGCTTGAGTCGCTCTTCGAGCGCGGCGCGAAATGCTCTTGCCGTCTGGTAACGACCAATCATCGCTCCGCGCCCGCCCTCTCTTCCGCCGCCGCGACCGCCGCGACCAGCCGACTGTATGCGTCAGCGGGAACCACCACATGCAGCAGTTGCCGGGGCCGAACCACCCCCCTGCGTAGCGCGTCCTCTACGGCTGCGTCCAGAAGGGGCCAACTCGTTGGGCTGGCCGCGATGTCGCACAGCGTGCGCAGCGGCGCCGTCACCCGATAGCCCTCATGTTCCTCCCAGTCTGTCGGCCCCAGCCTGCCATGATGCACTACCACACCGGGCGGCATTGCGCGCCGGAATCCAGGCGCTACCGTGAGATGGATGCGGGAAGGATTTGCGTCACCCAGATCGTGAAGCATTAGCGCGGTCTCATGCGAGACAACCGCTTGCGGCTGACCCGAGCGGTCATGGCTGATCAGCGACAGGGTGATCAGATCACCGCGTTCGGGCAGGGGAAAGTCGCGCAGGCGAAATATCCCACGCGCAACCCGCTCCCAGTTTCCAGCCGAGACATGATAGTGCTGCTGCGGATACCCATAACCAGCGGTGAGGGCCTGGCGCGCGGTAAAGTAGCCACCCTGCCGCGCCGCCAGCGCTGAGAGGGCCGCGCGCTTGGCATTGTAGCCTTGCATACGGGAACCTTCTAAAAAGTAGAAGTCTTGCGGAGCTCCTCCACTGTATGCATGGCGAGATCTCGCTGTCAATCCACGTCGCGCATGCTGAGCTGGATGCGCCCACGCGCCGCGTCCACCGCCAGCACGCGCACGTTGATCACCTGGCCGACCGCGACGACGGAGAGCGGGTCGCGCACGAAGCTCTGCGACATCTCCGAGACATGGACCAGCCCATCCTGCTTGACGCCGATGTCCACGAACGCGCCGAAGTCCACGACATTGCGCACCGTCCCCTGCAAGATCATCCCCTCGCGCAGGTCCTCCAGCTTCAACACGTCGTGGCG
>JAICVT010000381.1 GCA_025935235.1 Ktedonobacterales bacterium
ACTGCTCCCCCTCCAGGCCAATGGGCCGCCTCGCTACACGATGAGATGCGCTGAGACGATGATGCGCCGGGCATTCCGGACACCTACGATCATCGTTCCATCGCTTACTCAGTGAGTCGGAAATAGCAGTGAGCGATTATGGGTATCCAGTCCACGCGGGCGGAGACCGCGGCGACCGCGCTGCCCTTTACCTCGGCTCACTCGGCTCACTCGGCGCCCAGCGCGCGCGACACCTCGGCGGTCTCCGTCCGCAGCGCCTCAGCCGCGCGAGTGATGGCCTCGTCATTGAAGAAGGCGCTGAAGCCGACGATCCAGATCAGCGCAACGAGCTGGTGATCTAGCCCATAGATGGCGGCGGCCACGGCGTTGACGCCAGCCAGATATTCTTCGCGGTCAAGGCCGATGCCTGTGCGCGCGGTCTGCTCCACCGCCGCCAGATAGGCCGCTGGATCAGTGATGGCGTGGGCGGTGAAGGCAGGCAGCGTGTGCGCGCGGAGATACTCCTCGCGACGCGCGGGCGGCCAACTCGCCAGCGCCACCCGCCCGATGGCCCCCGCCAGCAGCGGCACCAGCGCCCCGCGTCGCGCCGAGACCCGCAGCGAGCGGCGCGCAATTGGCTCTTCCACCCGCTCCATGATGCGCACGCCCTCCGGCTCCATCTGCCCCAGATAGACCGTCTCGCCCGTCAGCGCGGCCAGGCGGCGCATGGCGGGCAGCGCATAGCGGCGCAACCCGCTGCGGCGGATGTAGGACTGCGTGAGGTTGTAGATGCGCGGGCCAAGCGCATAGCGCCGCTCAGAATCCACCTCGACCACCCCGCCGCTCTCCAGCGTCTTGAGCAGGCCGTGGACACTGCCCTTGCTCATCTCGAGCAGCCGCGCCAGCTCCGAGAGGCTGTAGCCCGCCTCGCTGACCGCCAGCAGATCGAGCAGGCGGAAGGCGCGCTCCACCATCGGCGCGGGCGAGGATGCCGTCTGGCGCGTCGAGGGGGCAGCGGTGGGTTCGGTATGGTGAACGACTGGTTCAGTCATACGAACAATTGTCAGCCGCCGAGCGGCGCCATGTCAAGGCGCGGCGAAATGAACTCTTGACATAGGGTGATATTTTAGGCACACTGGTTCCTATACAAGAACACGGTGTTCGCCATTCTGAACGCGGCGCGATGGGTAGCGCGGCGCGCTCCGGCGACGTTGCGCGTTTTTGTGCGCGCGGGCCGCCTCTATGAGACGGCTCAACGGATTGGAGGCCAACCAGCAAGTGAGTGTGGCTGGGCGCTCTGCTCCGGACGATGGTGTGCGGCTGCGAGCGCCAGGACGTCAACATGGCGTCGTATGGAGTGATCGTCGGCGGGCTGGCGTTGCGGCCAGATACCACGAGGCGCGCGCGGTCGTCGCGGTCATTCCTGGAGGGATTATGGCGAATGTCGGCAGATCCGCGAACGACCAAAACGATCAATCCGAATGACGTGGTCGCACGTCAGGACCGCATCCAGGTCTGGTCGCTTCCCTACATCTACGTCCTCGTCATCGGGATTGGTTTCCTCTTCACCTTTTACGACATCTTCGACATCAACGTGTCGTTCATCCAGACATGCACGCAGATCGTTGACAAGTGCCTCGCAGGCCCACCGCCAGGCTCGACCAGCCTGCCGCCAGGTTTCGTCGAGGCGTCAGCAGTGGTCGGCCTGCCCGTGCTCTGGAACCTGATCGGCTACGTCATCGGCGCGCTGCTGCTCAGCCCCCTGGCCGATCGCTTCGGGCGGCGCGACATGCTGCTGGTGACGTTGCTCATCACCGGGCTGGGGTCGCTCTATACGGCCTTCACCAACGACTACACGACCTTCATCATCGCCCGCACCATCACCGGTATCGGCATCGGCGCTGACCTGGCGATCGTGAACACCTACATCAACGAGATGGCCCCACGCGGGGGCCGCGCCAAGTACACCTCGTTGATCTTCATCATGTCGGGCCTCGGCGCGTTCGTCGCCATCTGGCTGGGGCTGATCCTGACCACACCACCCGCGCCCTTCCCGCTGGGACTGTCGTTCGCGCAGGTGCAGGTCAGCGATCACGGCGTCTTCCAGGGCGACGGCTGGCGCATCATGTATATCGTCGGCGCGGTGCTCGCGCTGATCGGCATTGTGCTGCGCATCCAGTTGCCAGAGTCGCCGCGCTGGCTGGTCTCGCGCGGTGAGCTGGCCGAGGCCGATAAGGTCGTCAGCCTGATGGAGAGCTACGCCTCCAGCAAGGGCGCCGCGGCGATGGCCGCCGCGCCCGCTGACGACGAGCCGGTGACGGTGCAGTCAGGCGAAGGCAGCTCAGGCTTCGCCGCGATCTTCAGCAATCCCACCTATCTGGGGCGGGTCGTACTGCTGTTCGTGATGTGGTTCATCGCCTATATCACGGTCTACTCCATCGCCGCCGGACTGACGGTCATCCTGAACGCGCTGGGCTATGCCCCGCCTGAAGCTGGCGTGATCGCCGCGGTCGGCACGATTGGGTTCATCCTGTGCGGCGTCTTCGCCTACTACTTCGGCGAGAAGCTAGAGCGCAAATACTGGCTGCCGATCGGCGCCGTGCTGACGATCATCGGCGGCGTGCTGATCGCCGTGGCGGGTAAGCCCACCTCGGCGAACGTGGACACGACGGTGATCCTGGCATTCGTCGGCTCGATCATCCTGTTCTTCGGCTTCAACGTGTGGGTGCCGATCACCTACGCCTGGTCCACGGAGAACTTCCCGACGCGCGCCCGCACGACCGGCTTTGGCATCGTAGATGGCATCGGCCATGTCGGCGGCGGCGTTGGACTGCTGTTCATCACCGCGACGGTACTGCCGCAACTCGCCTCGCAGCAGAACGGCGCGCTCTATGCGTTCCTGCTGATCGGCGGGTTCCTGGTGGTCGCGGCCATCATCGCCCAGTTCGGCATCAGAACGCGCGGCAAGCGGCTGGACGCCGTCTCGCCGTAGCTGCCCGGACCCTTACTCCCGGCCCCTCTCCCGCCCTGGCGGGGAAGGGGCTGGGGGTGGGGACCAGCCCGCATCGCGACCCACCACACATCGTTAGCGCTTAGCAGGGACGATTGCCCGTGACGCATCCTGGATCACCCATATCACCTGTATCGCCACTACCACCAGCGGCAGCCCTCGCCAGCGACCACGCACGGCCCTGGCTCCAGATGACAGACCGCGAGACGCTGACCCGCTTCCAGTTCGTCAAGCTGCGCGCCGGGCTGCAGCGCGCGCTGGGCGGCAACACCTTCCTGCGCGAGAAGCTGGCCGGGGTCGAGATCGCCAGCCTGACCAGCATGGAGGCGCTGGCGCGGCTGCCCTTCACGCATAAGCACGAGCTGGTCGCCGATCAGCGCGCGCATCTGCCCTACGGCGCGAATCTGTCGTTCCCCCTGCGCGACTATGTGCGCCTGCACCAGACCTCCGGCACGACCGGACACCCGCTGACGATTCTGGATACGGCGGAGAGCTGGGACTGGTGGGCCGAGTGCTGGGAGGCGGTCTTCCGTGCGGCGGGAGTCAGCCGCGACGACACGGTGTATCTGGCGTTCTCGTTCGGCCCGTTCATCGGCTTCTGGTCGGCGTATGAGGGCGCCAAGCGCATCGGCGCGCTGGTCGTGCCGGGCGGCGGGCAGACCACCAGCCAGCGGTTGCGCGCCATGCTGGCGACCAATACCACCGTGTTGGTCTGCACACCGACCTATGCGCTGCGGCTGGCCGAGGTGGCGCGCGAGGAGGGCCTCGACATCGCCAGCTCGCCCGTGCGCGTGACGATCCACGCGGGCGAGCCGGGCGCCTCGATCCCCAGCACGCGCGCCCGCATCGAAGATGCGTGGGGCGCGCGCGCCTACGACCACATCGGCATGACCGAGATGGGCGCCTACGCCTTCACCTGTTTCAATCAGGACAACGTACACGTCAACGAGGCTGAGTTCATCGCCGAGGTGCTG
>JAICVT010000249.1 GCA_025935235.1 Ktedonobacterales bacterium
ATCGCCGACGCGACCCCCAAGGCGCTGCAAGAGGAGGTCCATGCGCGGCTGCGCCCGATCTTCACGGCGCCCGACGAGGCCACCGCGCGCACTCTGTTAGCAAGCTTCGTCGCTGACTACCAGGCGAAGGCTCCTGCCGCCGTGGCGACGCTTGAGCGTGGCTTCGACGACGCCACCGCAGTGCTGGCGCTGCCCGCGCCCTATCGGGTACGGCTACGCACCACCAACGGCGTGGAGCGGCTCAACGAGGAGATTCGCCGACGTGAGCGGGTCATTCGCATCTTCCCGAACCGGGAGTCGGTCATCCGCCTGGTCGGCGCGTTGCTGATGGAGCAAGATGAAGTCTGGACGACGGGGAAGCGCTATTTCGATATGACCGCCTACTGGCTCTGGCGCGAGACTCGTCTGACCCAGATCGCCTTGTTCCCACCAGCCCCACAGGAGACGTCCATGACGCAGCCCGCTTGATGTCTGCAGTCTCCCAGAGACCCAATTTACAGATGAGTTCGGACTTGACCGTTCGGCGCTTCCGCATACGTCGCCAATAGCATGCTGCTGCCGTTATTCTTGCTATTCTGGTATCTCCAGCATCTATCGCGCGCCGAGATCGGGTTGACCTGGGGCCGTGGGCGATATTACCTGTTGGCCGTGTGCTATCCCACGGTCGCGCTCGCACTGGCTGGTCTGATCGCCTGGCTGAGTGGCGCTGTCAACCTTGCGGCCACTGATCTGGCCACAATGGCGCCCCATCTGATCTTCTTGACGCTCATCACGGCGCTCGGGGCGATCGTCACTGAAGATGGCTTCTTTCGCGGGTGGCTGTGGGCGTCACTCCAGCGCGCAGGTGTGACGGAGCGCGGGCTGTTGGTGTGGACCAGCGTGGCGTTTGGCATGTGGCGCCTGCCGATGGCGCTGCTCTCCACCGATTTCCATCTTCCCATCGCTCAGGCGCCCTTTCTCGTCCTGAATGCGGGCGTGATTGGCCTGAATTGGGCGCTGATGCGGCAGCGGTCCGGCTCGATTGTGGTGGCGTCCGTCAGTCATGGCATTTGGAATGGCCTGGTCTACACGCTGTTCAATGACGGCCCAACGCTCGGCCTCTTAGGCATCCACAACATCGGTGTGTTTGGCCCGGAGACCAGCCCGATCGGACTGGCGATCAATCTGGCCTTTGCGGCAATCTTGTGGCTCGGGTTCAACCGCGTCCGCAGCGTCAAGGCAGTTGCGTGACGCGACCAGAACGCGTGATGGCGCCGACACGAGAAACGCAGCGGGGAAACCTGCCTCTCCATTCGTCGTCGCTCCCATCGGGGATGGAAGGCGTGCATGTACTCATGCCGCATTCTACCCTTCCCTGATGTTCGGTTCATGACAGACCCTGGTGAAAGGGACTACACGATGTACGCATGGTACTCATGGCTCGTCTTCGTCCACCTCTTGGGCGTCTTCGGATTCCTCATGTCGCACGGCGTCGCGACGTTCGTCACATTCAGAGTGCGCGCCGAAAAAGATGTCACTGCGCTACGTGCGCTATTGGCGCTCTCGGGGCGGTCTGGTATCGCTATGAATATTTCTCTGCTGGTGCTCCTGGCCGGAGGTATCAGCGCCGCGATTGTTGCAGACATCTCAAGCGGCTGGCCGATTGCGGCTCTGGTCGTGCTCATCGTTGTGTCGGGCCTGATGTCAGCCTTCCCTGGACGTCAGCTTCGAAAGATCCGTACAGCGGCTGGCATCACCAGGCGAATCAAGGTAACAGGCGAGGTCAACCCGGTAGCGCTCGCGGCGAGTCAGGCGACATTCAATCCGTGGGTCAGTGTGGTCACTGGCAGCGTTGGTCTGGCTATCATCCTGTGGCTGATGGTATTGAAGCCGTTCTAGCGCGCATCAGAGCCTGATATGAACCTGTCCAGTATGACCAGGGCTGCTCGAGGACAGTTCATACCAGGCTCCAGGCGCGGCTAGGCGAAGCGCGGAGCTCCGCGCTCATCACCCGCATCACCCGCGTCTTCCGCGTCGCCCGGCGCGATATTCGGGTTGTAGCGGAACATATTGGCTGGGTCATAGACCGCCTTGATGGCGTCCAGCCGCCGACGGTACGCGGGGGTGTGGGTCGCGCGCCCGCGTTCGGGCGTGGTGTCCATGTCGCTCAGGAAGTTGTAGTACAGCGCGCCGGTCGTGTACGGCCGCAGCGCGGTGGCCAGCTCGGCGAAGTAGCGCGTGAAGGCTGGCTCCAGCGCTGGATCCGCTAGCAGCCCATAGGTGAACAGCACGAAGGACGCATCGCGCAGGCTGAACGCCGACGCCCGCAGAGGCGCCTGGATGGCCATGCTGCCGCCCATATGTCGCGCCTCGATGGCGAAGAACGGCGCATCGGGGGCCGACTCCATCAGCTCGATCAGCGTCCGCGCCGTCGCGGCGTCCAGATCGCGCAGCGTCTCGGTCCAGCTCGCCACGGGCATCGGATCAATGGGATCGCTGGCAATCTTCTCCAGCTCGCTGGCAGGCATCGGGCCGAAGGCGTCGAAGACCAGCTCCGCCGCTGCGCGCATCGGACGCAGCAGCGCCTCGCCCATCGCCGCCTCGCCGTCGTAGAGTCCGCGCACCACGCAGAGCGTCTGGCCGGCGATCTGTGGCGGAATCCCTGGCATCGCTGGCAGGCGCAGCATCAGGACCGCGGTGGTGAACTCCTCTGGCAGCGTCTTGACCCACTCGCCATAGGCGGGCAGCACAGCGGGCGCCTGCTCGATGGGATAGAACAGGTTGCCACCGTAGAGGCTGTCCACCTTGTAGAGCTGGCATTCCAGCGCGGTGACGATACCAAAGTTACCGCCGCCGCCACGCACGGCCCAGAACAGCGCTGGCTCCGTCTCGGCTGTCACATGGCGCAACTCGCCATCCGCCGTCACGATGTCGAAGGCGCGCACGCTGTCGGTCGCCATGCCATGTTTGCGCGCCAGCCAGCCCATGCCGCCGCCCAGCGCATAGCCGACCGCCCCGACGTAGGGCGTGGAGCCGACCAGCGGGACCAGCCCATGCGGCAGCGAGATCGCCAGCACATCGCTCCACAGCGCGCCCGCCGCGATCCGCGCGATTCCCGTCGCCGGGTCCACCTCGACGCCCTGCAGCCGCTCGGTCAGCAACAGCAGCCCACCGTTGCATGGCGCCACCACGCCATGCCCCGTCCGCATGATCGCCACTGGCAGCCCATTCGCCCCCGCGAACCGCACCGCCGTTCGCACGTCGGCCACGTCCGCTACCAACGCGATCACGGCTGGCGATTGACGCGCGTGCAGATTCCACGCCTGGCGCGCGCTGTCATACTCGGCATCGCCGGGCGTGAAGACCTCACCGCGCATGTCGCGCCGCAGCGCATCTAGCGCCGCGCCCGCGAGCGTCACGATCCTTCTGCGCTCTTCCAGCGCCATCTGAATCTCCCCCTCCTGGTTGGTTACCGATCTCTCGCATGGCCCCAGACGCTACATCCAGCGCCAGGCCCGTGTCCGGCTCGCGTCCGGCTCGCGCGCATTCTCGCATCGGCGCGCCACCGCGTCGTGGGAATTGCTGCGTAAGCGCGCTCAGCGATTCTCACTACGGAAGCGCGGCCCAGGGAAGCGCAGCGCTGCGACTTCGGCGACGGTATTCGCTGATCTCGTGTCAAACACACTTGACAAACTGCAAACCTTGCTTTACACTCAGATTGTCAAGCACACTTGACACGCTCGCTGAACTGGAGAGAAGACGAGAGAAGGAGGGGCGCGCGTCAAGACGCGGCGCCAGAGTCAACATGACGACGGGTAACGCTATGAAACAGGCCACGAAGAGCTATCTGATCGAGTTCGGCTCCTCGATGCTCGCGTATACCATCACGCTGGTGATCGCTCTGGAGGTCGTGCAGGCGAATCCAGAGGCGACGTGGCGCTATGCGGTGGCTGTGGCGCCGGTCGCGCCGATCTGCTTCGCGCTATGGGCGTTCATCCGCGCGCTAGGGCGGATGGACGAGCTGCAGCGGCGCATCCAGCTCCACGCCATTGGCTTCGGCTTTGGAGCCAGCGCCATCGTTACCTTCACTTATGGCTTTCTGGAGTTGGTCGGCCTGCCGAGCCTCAGCTATATCTGGGTGTTGCCGCTGATGGTCGTGCTGTGGGGCATCGGCTCGGTCGTCGCCTCGCTGCGGTACGCGGTATGAAGAACCGGCTGCGCGTGTTGCGCGCCGAGCGCGACTGGTCGCAGGCCGATCTGGCCGAGCGACTGGATGTCTCGCGCCAGACGGTCAACGCGCTGGAGACGGGCAAATATGATCCGAGCCTGCCGCTGGCCTTCAAGATCGCCCGTCTCTTCGCCCTGCCCATCGAGCGCATCTTCCAGCCCGACGATGATGCGGACGATGCGGGGGAAGCATAGCCACGCCGCCTGGCTGGCGACTGAAGTCGCGCCTGGGAGGCCCTTTTCAGGGCCGCGAAGCTCGGCTCCGCCTGCCGCCTGCGCGGACTGGGACGCTTCGGGAACCCGCCCAGGCGCTGTTTTAACCGCCAGCCTGCGCAGCCACCCGCTCGCAGAGCGCCTCAATGCGCTGGGCATAGCGCTCCCACGAGTAGCTGCGGGCGCGCTCGCGGGCGGCCAGCCCCATGCGCAGGCAGAGCGCGTCGTCGGCGATCAGGCGCTCGGCGGCGCGCTGATACTCGACGGCGTCGCGCACGAGGAAGCCTGTTACGCCGTCCTCGATCAGCTCCGGCAGCGCGCCGTCGCGGATGGCGATCACCGGTTTGGCGGCGGCCATCGCGTCGAGCGCCGCCATCCCAAACTCCTCGGCATAGGGGGTGAAGGCGAAGAAGCGCGCCCCGGCGTACATCGCCGCCAGCGCCGACCCCACCAGCGGGCCGCGCAGGCGCGCGCGCGGACCGAGCGAATCAGGCAGCTTCGCCAACCGGGCGCGCTCGGCGGATGTGCCGCCACCGATCACCTCCAGCGTGATCGGCATCGCGGCGCTCCATGCCAGCAGCCGCGCCACGCCCTTCTCTGGCGCCAGCCGCCCGACGTATAGCGCGTAGGCGCCCACGCGCGGCTCCAGATCGAACAGCGCCTCATCGGCGCCTAGCGGCGCTACCTCCGGCTCGCGGCCATAGAAGCGGGCGGCGCGGGCGGCGGTGAACGCGCTGTTGGTCAGCAGGAAGGCGGCGCTGCGCACGGCGCGGCGATCCAGCGCACGGCGCAGCGCCAGATCGGGTCGGCGTCCGCCGCGCAGATAGACCGAACGCATCGTGTGCAGGTAGGCGATCACCCCGCGATGTCGCAGCGCCAGCAGTCGCGCGCCGAAGTTCTGCGCCACCACCGCGTCCGCCGCGAGCGGCTGGGTCAGCCAGGCGGCTGGCGCCACGATGCGCGGCGAGAAATCGGCCAGCCCGGCAAATGTGCGCTGTGGGGCGAAGTGGCTGGTCAGGATGCTGACCTCGTGGCGCGCGCTGAGACGGCGAGCTAGCTCTAGCGTGGCGCGCTCGCCGCCACCATAGGCGTCGAGCCGGCTGTGCGCGATGATGATGCGCATCAGGGCGCGCCGTCTGCGCCATCTCTGGCGTCCACGACGCTAGTGGCCGTTGGTGGCGCTGCCCGATGGCGAGCTAGAGGCGCTGGGTGTAGCGCTGCCATCGGAGCCTCCCGAACCGCCAGAGCCGCTGGGATCGCCGCGCGGGGTGTGGGTCGGCCTGGGAGTCGCGATCTGCCCTGGGGCGCTATTCCCAGCGCCGTTGTGATTGCCGTTGTTCTGCTGGTTGTGGTTGTCGCCGGGACCTGCCGCGCTGATCCCCGCCGCGCGCATGAGCGCCACAGCGGATTGCGCGCTGGATGAGACCGCCGCGGCGAAGTCTGTCTCGCCGCGCGCCGTGGCGCGAGCGCCGATCGAACGCTCCGAGGCCACGGTCGCCTGGATGCCGCTGGTCAGTGTGGCGACATCCTCATGCTGCGCCTGGGCATGCTGGGTCAGCGTAATCAACTGGCTGAACGCGCTGTCGAACTGACCCAGCAGCGCGCGCGCCTCGGCGGAGCGATGCAGATCCGCCTCCGACGCCGCCTCGCTCAGGCGATGATTGGCGATCAGGTTGAGCGTCTGACCGCGGCCGCTATCACCCCACGAGATCGCCAGCAGGGTCGTCTCTTCGGCCCGCTTGACCACGTACAGCGGCGACTCTGGCAGCGCCTGCGCGGCGGCGGCGGAGGCTCCCGTGAGAGCGGCGCAGGCCAGCAGCAGCAGCGCGGCCGCTACCGTCGCCACCCGCCCGGTGATGATGCGCGAGCGCATGCGATGGTGAGCCAGACGCTCCTCGCGCGCGGCTTCCCGCTGCTGGGCGCGCTCACGCGCGACGGTCAGCTCGGCGGCTGGTGGCGCGGTGAGCGCGCGCAGACGCGAGCGCATCCACGCGCGGGCGTCTGGCGGAGGCGGCGCCTCGGCGCCCAGCGGCTCCTCGCGCATCAGATCGTCGAGTCGCCGTGCGATCCGCGCGCGGGCGAATTCGGTCTCCTCGCGTTCTGGCTGCACCGCGCGCAGCGCCGACAGCAGCGCGAGATCGCACGCGACCTCGGCATCCTGCTCCTCCGCGCGTCGCGCCTGCGCTTCTGGCGTCGTCTGCCAGTGATCAATCGCGCCGAGCAGTGAGTCAAAGAGATGCTCCCGGCGCGGATC